>JBAUJD010000324.1:0-5617 GCA_049683515.1 Thermosynechococcaceae cyanobacterium
TGGTGGTACTCCGGCGCTTAGCCTCTTGATCTAGCTCATCACCCAGTACAATCCAGCGGCTGGGGTCAGCAATATGAATCCAGAGGCGCTGTTGGCCGTTGTCTAAATGTTCAAGACTGAGGCCATCGTCAATTTCTTGAGTGCCTTCATCATCAATGGTATAAACCTTGAGATGAGTCAAGTCTGTGCGGGACGGGTCAGGGTCAGGGGGCATATGCTCCAGCCGATCAGCAACGGCAGCGTGAATGTGCGCCGAGAACTCAATCGAAATCTGACTGCGGCGCAAGAACAGATTCTCGTGGGGATTCCACAATTTCAGATCGACCAGAAGCGCAAAAGCGGCTTCGGGGCTGCCCTGTCGCTTCAATGCCGACAGCATTTCGACGGCCTCTGATCGCGTTGAGGCACTGTCGCCTAGAGTAGCGAACTTCTCTAGCGCTAAAAAGTGAGTGCGATCTGCATTGCTCCACGCCACAACTTCACCCGCAAGAGCCTTGTGTAGCGAAGCCTGAAACGCCTCTTGCTCCTGCAGTCGCTCAGCTTGCTTCTCAATTTGATGCTTTAGATCTTCGACCTGAGCTTCAGGACGAGGCTCATAGACATCACCTTTCTGCTTAAAATACAGCTTGTCATCACTTAGAAGCCGATGGGCTGCGTAGCACAGCGGCGGACTTTGATCTGAGAAAAGCAGCATCGCCATTTCAGCAGGGGTTGCTGCTTGTTGCTCTTCAAGCAAGATTTCCCAAGCAATTTCTAAGCTATCGGGGTCGTAGACAGACTCAACAGTCTTACAGAACTCCAGCAATTGCTTAGACTCATAAATCTCACCTTCAACGACGTAGGTCATTTGTCGAGGATGAATCGTATGAGACTGTCCTTTTATATCTACAACAACCCAGTTTTTTTTACCTTCAGGTCGCTCTAGAATACCGATTCGATCCTGCCACAGATTCTCTGTAGAAGAGCTATCGCCCTGTCGTCGAAACTCGACTAATGTCCCTTTCTCCACGGTGGCTCGTCAACTAAGTTGGCATTGCTGCTGACCGAAAAAGTCGCAGGCGCAAAGTAATCGGAGCTAGCTTTCTCTATTAATGAAAGGCAGAAGGGCAAGGGTTCTGGCTCGCTTAATCGACCGAGTCAGATCGCGCTGTTGCCGAGAGGTTAGGCCTGTAATCCGCTGAGGTAAAATCTTACCGCGCTCGGTAATAAAACGGCGCAGTAGGTCTACATCTTTATAATCAATAGGGTCGCCGGGTTTGATCGGAGAAATGCGGCGGCGAAAATATGCCATAACGTTGCTCTATTTAAATTGAAACTGTGGACAATCGGGCAGCACCCTCAGAAATTATTTGATTTCTTTATGGGGCGTATGCTTGTTGCAGTGGGTACAGAACTTCTTGAGTTCTAACCGCCCTGTGGTGTTGCGACGGTTCTTCGTCGTGGTGTACCTCGACACGCCGGGTGAACGAGGAGTTGAGTTTGAGCGACACTCGGTGCACTCAAGGGTAATAATGACACGGACGCCTTTGGCCATGGTCTTTAGACGCTAACAATAAAAGTAAACACAAGGTCTAATTATCGCACACGTTGTTGAGCTTGTGTCAGGATCTTCTTTAATTTCAGGTCTAATGAGTAGCCGCGTGTGGTGTAAACCACGGCAGTATTGACCCATCGATCATGGAGGGTCTGCAGCCGAACGGGGTCTGAGAGGCCTATCCCGGTATTGATGATTAGAGGAGCCACGTAGGCCAGGATTGCAAAACCACCCATATTGAAGCCAATCAAAGCGAGTAAACAGCAGCCCCCTGCTATTGCTTCTCGTTTAATCAAGTCATCAATGCGGGGCAATTGGACCGACCGAGCATTGATCACCTTCATGTCCATGGCCCAGTGACCGGGGCTTTGGCCCTGATTATTAACCACTATTACCACCCTAAACAGCATCCATAAAACCGCGAAGATAATCCACTGCCCTATTTGGAGTTTGGCATCTCCTGTGATGGCGACGGTACTGAGTAGCCAGGCAAACAAGAAGTCAATGGCAGATGCCGCCAGACGAGGCCACATCTGAGCCTTAGACGGTGGCGGCGGGGGTAGGCGTTGGGGGTAGGGGGCAAAGGTCATTGTTGGTACGGATCTTAGGGGCGCTACGATCCATGAATTGCAAGGGTTAACGACCAAATTCTAGCATTTAGACACTAGGGCTGTTGACTAAGGCTATCTAAATATCGCTGTGGATCCTGTGCAACCCAACCGAGCGTTGAGCGGGAGCGAACCTCAAAGCTTAGAAAAGCCTCTGTTCCGATCCCTGGTCCTACCGTCCCGATCTGAGTGCCTCGTCGAATCACTTGTCCTGTTTGCACCGATAGGTTTGACAGTTGTAGGTAGCGCGTTTGTCGCCCTTGGCTATGATTGATGACCACCAAGGGGGTGCCGTCCTGTTCACCGGCAAAGGCGACTGTCCCGTCTGCCACGGCAGACACAGGGGTGCCGGGGGCTGCGGCGAGGTCAATGCTGGTATAAAACTCGGTGGCGTTAGTGGCAGGGTTAACGCGCCAGCCATACGCTCCTAAGACTTTAGCGGGTTGCGGCAGAGGATAGAGATCGCGCTGCTGCTGCGTGGCAACCTGCTGCGTTTTTGATAAATCTTGGTAGGGAGCAATTCCTGTGGGTTGATTATGAAGGAGAGGTGACCAGTTAACGCCGGGAACAAAGGCCACTCGCGGTGCTTTTTGGCAGCCATTAAGTTCAAATAAAACATCAGCACGCACGCGGTAGGCTTTTGCAAGATCATGAATGGTTTTCCCGCTAGGAACTGCGACCAGCAGACCGTTATAGGGGGGGACCGCAATTTTTGCTCCTGCTGGCGCTTTCCCCTGTCGAAGGATCGGATTCATGCCCATCAGAGTTGTGGGCAGAAGCTGATATCTTTCTGACAGGCTGCTAAGGGTTTCTCCCGGTGCGATGGTGTGCTGTTTGAGGCTATTCACCACCGAGGGGCGGCAGGTCGATTGTGCGATCGCATCATTCGGCAGCAATCCTAGGCCAGCGAACAAACCGAGGAGCGAAACACGACAACAGTAAGAAGCAAATGCAGGCATTAGCAATCGAAGCGAAATTTGAGTGGGAGTCATAGTAGACTTCCGACTCTATTCTGGCAAAAAAGTTCAGGGCTTCGCCAAAAATCGAGCCGCTAGCCCACCACCGAGAAATCCAAACAAATGGCCCTGCCAAGAGACACCCGGAACTGTCGGCAACACGCCGAAGAGTAATCCACCATAAACAACGGCCACCACTACCGAAAGAAAACTGGCGGCAAAACTCCGCTCAAAATATCCCCGCAATAGTAAGTAACCCAAATAGCCAAACACTAAACCACTTGCGCCGACGTGGACGGTTCTAGACCCTGCCAATAGCCATGTCCCTAGGCCACCAATGCCCATTGCAACCGCCGTCACCACAAAGAAATCTTCAGTGGCGCGAATCAGAACAAGCCAGCCCAAAATCACGAACGGCACCGTATTAGCCATTAAATGTCCCAACCCAGCATGGAGAAATGGGGCAAACAAAATTCCCCGCAGTCCCACAATCGTTCGAGGCACAATCCCGAACTGCAGCAGTTGCCCACGAAGTAGAAATAGATTGAGCAAAGCAGACACCCACATCAGGGCCACCATGCTCCCCAGAATTTGAACCTGTAGTTTAAGCGCTTGATTCATCTTCTCGCGTTAGCTCTACCACTTGAGCAAGTTAAACTGCTCCATATCAATGGTGTCACGGCTGCGGTAAATTGCCAGGATAATCGCGAGGCCCACAGCCGCTTCAGCCGCTGCCACCGTAATCACAAAGACAGTAAAAACCTGACCGCGAATACTGTGACCATCTAGATAGTTAGAGAACGAAACCAAGTTCAAGTTCACAGCATTGAGCAGTAGCTCAATAGACATCAAGACTCGAACAGCATTGCGACTGGTGACAAGGCCGTAGATGCCAATACAGAAGAGTGCTGCAGCAAGGAGTAAGAAAAATTCTAACGGCATAGGTTCAAACAAATTTAAAGGATGTCTGAGAGCTTAGGAGGTTTCTACATTTTTCCCCTAAGTCCCCCAGTATGGGGGACTTAGAATACTTGAAAATTAAGCCACAGGCTCCCGAGGACGTTCGGGTAGTTGTAGAACTGGCGGCGGCGCTTCACCGACAATGGCAGTCTCTTCACCCACAATAGACTCTCGACGGGCAATCACGATCGCACCCACCAACGCCATCAGCAGCAAAATCGAAGCTAGCTCAAAGGGGAGTAAGAAATCGCTAAAGAAATGTTCCCCCATCAGCAAAGACGTTGATTCAGGAGGCACCAGCGCTAGATTAATATCCCAGGTTGTGGTCAAAACCATTGTCGCCAGCAGTGTAAACACACCCGCGCAAACAAAGGCCGCCGCGCCTTTGCGTAACCAGCGTCTGGGCACAGGGGTAAAATCTTCTCGTTTGTTCACGAGCATAATCGCAAACAAAATCAAGACATTGACTGCGCCCACGTAAATCAAGATTTGGGCTGCAGAGACAAAATCAGCATTGAGCAAAATGTAGAGGCCCGAAATGCTAATGAAAACACCTGCTAGAGTGAATGCTGAGTAGACGATGTTGCCAAACAAGACAACGCCCAAGGCCGCACCAATCATCATGGCGGACAGTAGGATTAAGCAAATAAATTGAATACCTTCTGCTAGATTCACTTTGCGTCAGTCTCCTTGGGTTCTTCTTGTTTTGGGGGCGCAGCAGCCACAATTGCTTCTGGTCGTTGTCCAGCACGGGCAACATTTTCGGGTATGTCGTGACCATCCATAACCTTTTCAGGCAGATAGGCAAACTCTCGAATCGGGGTGACCATTGGATCTTCGGTCACCTTGTAGGGTAAACGGCCCATGGCAACGCTGTCGTAGTTGAGTTCGTGGCGATCGAAGGTTGATAGCTCATACTCTTCTGTGACTGAAAGGCAGTTCGTTGGACAGTACTCCACACAGTTGGCACAAAAGATGCAAACTCCGAAATCGATGCTGTAGTGCTTCAGTTCTTTCTTCTTGATGGCTTTATTAAATTCCCAATCCACCACCGGCAGGTTGATGGGGCAGACTCGAACACAGACCTCGCAAGAGATGCATTTATCAAACTCGAAGTGAATCCGACCCCGAAAGCGTTCAGAGGGAATCAGCTTCTCGTAGGGATATTGCACCGTAATCGGACGGCGGCTCATGTGGTCAAAGGTTACTGACAGACCCTGCCCGATGTAGCGAGCAGACTGAACGGTTTCTTTGGCGTAGCCGGTGACTTGCTTCAGAAATTTCAGCATGGTTTGAATCGTTCTCTAAAAGGGGAGTAAAGCGGAGACAGGGGCAGTCGGATGGGGGTCTACCCGCCGAAGGCAAATGGGAAAGCCAACTTAAGGCCAGCGGTAGCCAGCAAATTCACCAAACCAATGGGAAGCAGGAACTTCCAGCCTAGATCAAGAAGCTGATCAATGCGAACCCTAGGAACAGTCCAGCGGAGCAAGATCGCAAGGAAGACAAAGGCGTAGGCTTTGAGCAAGGTCATGACGATGCCGAGAGAGCCGGTGACAATC
>JBAUJD010000325.1:0-4891 GCA_049683515.1 Thermosynechococcaceae cyanobacterium
GGAGTAAGGAGGCGAAGGACTAAGAAATGGATATCGTTCTGTGTCATCGAACGGCTGACTTCGATACCTTAGGGGCTGCAGTGGGGGTCGCTCGCCTCCGGCCTGGAACTCGCATTGTGTTGTGTGGGGGTGCTCATCCAGCGGTGCGCGATTTCTTGGCGCTCTACCGCGATGAGTATCCGCTCATTGAACGAAGATCGGTGAGTGCTGAGGCCTTGAGATCTCTCACCATTGTTGATGTCCAGCAGCGCACTCTCTTGGATAAAGCAGGAGAATGGCTAGATATTGAGGGGATTCCCGTCACCATTTATGACCATCACCTGCAGGCAGATTGTGATATCCCGGCCCAGCATCGGGAGTTAGAGGCAGTGGGGGCCACTACGACAATTTTGGTGGAGAAGCTGCAGGCCCAAGGCACTCAAATATCGGTGGCCGATGCCACGGTGATGGCCTTGGGGATCCATGTTGATACGGGATCGCTTACCTATGATCGGGCTACGTCGAGGGATGCGATCGCACTGGCTTGGCTGATGGCCCAAGGGGCAACGCAGCAGGCCATCGCCGACTACACAGATCGCGGCTTTTCGTCTGAACTGCAGGAACTGTTGGGGCAGGCACTCGAACGATTAGAGACGCAAACCATCCACGGCTATCGGATCTCACGGGTCTTGCTGCATACCGCCCACTATGTTCCGGGGCTATCGAGCCTTGCCTCTCAGTTGATGATGCTCAGTGAAAGTGACGGTCTTTTATTGGGGAATGCCTATCGAACCCAAAAGTCAGACCAAGAACGCCTGAACTTGATTGGGCGGAGCCGACTGCAAGGTCTTAATCTCAACACATTGCTTAGCCCTCTTGGGGGGGGCGGCCATCCTCGGGCAGCGGCGGCCACGCTAAAGACGGCTTCGCCACAGGCGATGATGGACCAACTGATCACCGAGCTAGTGGCTCAAGTTCCACAGCCCCCCACAGCGGCTGATCTAATGTCGTCCCCGGTCAGAACCATTCGTCCCCACACCACTATTGATCAAGCCCGCCGCATTCTGCTGCGCTATGGTCACTCTGGCCTATCGGTGCTCAATGAGCAAGATCAGCTCGTGGGCATTATTTCTCGTCGAGATTTAGATTTAGCCCTCCATCATGGCTTGGGGCACGCCCCCACGAAGGGGTATATGAAGGCTCCGGTACGGACCATCGCTGCAGACACGCCCCTACCCGAAATTGAACGGCTAATGGTGACCTACGATGTGGGGCGTCTCCCGGTCCTTGTCCAGGGACAGCTCGTGGGCATGGTGACTCGTACCGATATGCTGCGTCAACTCCATCAGCTTCATCAACCCGAAACATTGTCTCAACATGCCGTCGTGCGTATGTCTATGGAAGACCGACTCCGTACGTTGCTGTCGCCGCTTCTGCAGTCGTTTCTAACGGAAGCCGCGCAACTTGCCGAACAGCAGGGCTGGCAGCTTTACCTTGTCGGTGGCGCGGTGCGAGATTTACTACTGGCTGAGTCTCCACCCCAGCTTCAAGAATTTGATCTGGTCGTTGATGGGGTCCACACTGGCGCTAGCGAAGGAGCTGCTTTAGCCAAGCTGCTACAGCAGACCTATCCAGAGGCACAGCTTCAGATCTATGGCGAGTTTCAAACTGCAGCTCTGATCTGGCATCAAGATCCGACTTTGGGATCCTTTGCGGTGGATATTGCTACGGCCCGCAGCGAGTTTTATCCCTATCCCGCCGCCAATCCAGAGGTGACGGCTAGCTCCATTCGTCAAGACCTGTACCGGCGTGATTTTACGATGAATGCCCTTGCCGTTCGACTCACTCCCAATCTGCAGCGGCAGCGCCAGGGCGGCGAGCTATTAGATTTTTTTGGCGGGCTAGAAGATCTCGAACAGCGGCAGGTGCGAGTGTTGCATCCCAATAGCTTTATCGAAGACCCCACTCGTATCTTTCGGGCGGTGAGGTTCGCCACTCGTTTGGGGTTTGAGATTGAGGCGCAAACGCAGCGGTATATTCGCAATGCGATTGCCAGTGGCATCTATCAACAGACCCAGGGGCAAAACTCCAAAACGCCTGCTCTGCAAGCCCGCCTGCAGAATGAACTCAAATACATCTTCACAACGGATTACTGGCAGACCGCACTCAAACTGTTAAGCGATCTCGGCGCACTCCAGTGCCTCCATGCACAATTGACGATTTCTCCACAATGGTGGAAACAGGCCCGTGTCTTACTGCGCTGGCATTTGCAATTTGATCCCAACGCGAAGGATATTTCTAGCTGGCAACTCCTGGTCGAGCATCTCTTGCTAGAGCTATCAGCAGAGCAGGCGACTCAGGTCGCCGTTACCCTGCACCTGCCGGAACAGTCTCAGCTCAGACCGCAACGACTGGTCGCCATTGAGCAGCAGCTACGGGAGATTGCTCCGGCCCAGTGGCAACCCAGCACCGTTGCCCAAATCCTGCAGAGACAGGAGCTGCCGCTGTTGCTGCACCTAGCCGTTCGGGGAGAGTTGGCACTCAGGCGCAACGTCTGGACTTACCTCAATCATTGGTCTCAATTGAAGCCCTTACTCAATGGTGCCGATCTAATTCGCCTAGGGTATCAGCCCGGAAAGCCGTTCAAGTTGATTCTAGACGCGCTGTGGGCGGCCACCATTGACGGTGTGCTTAAAGATAAGGGGGTGGCAGAGGAATGGGTTCAAGCTCAGTATCCCCTCGGCAAATCGTGATGGCCTAGTGTCATCGATTTGGTGCTTTCTATCTCTGCGAGAAGTTTAGGTGCAAGAGCGAGTTCATGCCCTGAGGTATACAGTTAAGAAGGATGATTTATCCCTTTCGATCGCATCTGCAGGAAAAAGCATGGTCAATATCGCCGTCATTGATTACGACATGGGCAACCTTCACTCGGCCTGCAAAGGGCTGCAGCAGGCCGGTGCCCAAACCACTGTCACCGATCGCCCCCAAGATCTTGAACAGGCTGATGCTGCGGTTCTCCCCGGTGTGGGTGCCTTTGATCCGGCCATGGAGCATTTGCGATCGCGCCACCTGATCCCCGTAATCAAAGACATCATCTCTAGCGGCAAGCCCTTTTTGGGCATCTGTCTGGGCCTGCAAATTCTCTTCGACGGCAGTGAAGAAGGCAGCGAAGCAGGGCTAGGCGTTATTCCGGGCACCGTCAAGCACTTTCAGCCCGAACCCGGTATTACTATCCCCCACATGGGCTGGAATCAACTGGACTATACTCAGCAGCTCCCTCTCTGGGAAAAGCTGCCTCTGCAGCCCTGGGTCTACTTCGTTCACTCTTACTACGTCGATCCTGCAGACTCTACTATTTGTGCCGCCACTACCACCCACGGCAGTCAAACCGTCACCGCCGCCATCTGTCGTGACAACCTATTCGCCGTTCAATTCCACCCTGAAAAATCTTCCACTGCTGGTCTTCAGCTTTTAGCAAACTTCGTTGAGCAGGTCCGGTCCACAACCCAAGTCTCAGCCTAGGCAAGCATCCAAACCCATTACCTATCACCTATTACCCACATCCCCTCTTCATGAGCGCTCAAAACTATCTCATCGCCGTCCTGCCTGACCGCATTCAAGCGGAAGCCGCCTATACAGCTTTAGAAGATGCCCAAGTCCCCCTAGAGCAGGTGTCACTTCTAGGACGAGGGTACAAAAGCGCCGATGAGTTTGGCTTTATTAACCCCAATGAACCCGCCCAAAAGCAAGCGCTAGGCATGATTTATGTACTGGTGCCCTTTGGCTTCATTCTGGGGTCTACTTTTCACTTAGCTACCGGAGCCGAGATGTTCCCTTGGGCTTACCCCACCGTCAGCCATATTTTAGGGGGCTTAGTCGGTGCCTTCTTTGGAGCCTCCGGCGGATTCTTTGTGGGTGGCGGCGTCGGTTTGCTCGTGGGCGGTGGCGATGCCCTGCTCTACCGTAATCGTTTGGACGCGGGAAAGTATCTGATTGTGGTTCAGGGAGCTGACACTTTGACCTTTAAAGCCACGGATATTTTGCGCCAGTTTGAGATAGAGAATATTCAAGGTTACGTGGAGCCGGAGAGCTAGGGGCGATTAGCAGTGCGGATCTATGGCAATCGCCAAATCAAGACGTTGTCGGGGCCGTTGACCCGCCCGACTACGTCACGGGTCCGGGAGGCTGTCTTTGAAATCTGGCGCAGTCGAATTGATGGCTGTCGCTGGCTTGATCTGTGCTGCGGCAGCGGCTCGATGGGAGCTGAAGCCCTGTGCCGGGGCGCAAGTCTGGTAATGGGGATTGAGCAATCGGGGCGGGCCTGCGCTGTGATTCAAGAGAACTGGCAGCAGGTGGCAACGGCAGACCAAAGCTGGAAGGTGCTGCGGGGCAACGTTGTGCAGCGGTTGCCGAAACTAAGGCAATCTTTTAATCTAATTTACTTTGACCCGCCCTATAACAGTGGGGTTTATGAGGGGGTGTTGGATGAGATCGCAACCCACTCTCTTTTAGCCTTTGACGGAGAGATGGGCGCAGAGCACAATCCCAAACAGAAGCTGCCCTTAAAGATAAAAGGTATGGTTGCCCAGCGAACTAAAATCTACGGCAACAGCGCCGTCACGTTTTATCGCTGGGGTAAAGAGTCGGAAGCTTGATTGTAGATTCGGTTAGATCTAGAGGCCTAACTCATCTCCGCGCTTGTACTGCTGCCAAGCCGCAACGAATAACCCGGCAAGGGTGATGGGGATCAGACCCAGTACAATACCAGACAATAGAGGCTCGACCACGGGGATACTCCTGCGTGTAAATAATGTTCTTTATAGGTTCCACTATAAATCTTTTTGGGCAGGCCATTGAAGCCGCTGTCAGAGAAAATTACTGTTCCATCGTTCGATCTAAACGCTATGTTGTC
>JBAUJD010000326.1:0-2483 GCA_049683515.1 Thermosynechococcaceae cyanobacterium
CTTTAAGGGCAGAAGAACCTGTGGTCACCACGTCTTCAAGAACGACCACCGAACTGTCAAGATCAAGCTTTGGTCCTTCAATATAGGCCTGGGTACCGTGTCCCTTCGCTTCTTTACGCACAATCAAACCCGGCATAGAGCGATCTTCGTAGGCAGACACCACCGTCACCGCCGAGACAATGGGATCTGCGCCCAGGGTTAGACCTGCCACTGCCTGCGTCTGGGAGGGCAGCAGATTTAGAATCAGTCTGCCGCTGGCTAGTGCCCCTAATGGGTGAAGCGTGACCGGCTTACAGTTGATATAGTAAGAACTCTTCTGGCCTGAAGACAGTGTAAAATCGCCGGTTTTATAGGCAAATTGACAGAGCAGATCGAGCAATACCTGTCGGAGTTCTGAGTCTGAAGCGGTGGCCAGAGATGCAGCGGAATGATTCATAAAGCAGGACAGAGGTAGACAGAGGTAGAAGATATGAATTTTTAACTTGCGGGATTGTAGAAGGGGCTATAAGTCCCCCACCATAATCTTTGATTTGGTGGCGGGATCTCTTGGTCGGCATTCCCTAGCGCCGCAAAGTGACGCGGGGTCCGACCGCTACATGGCCCCCTTGCGTGAGCGGGACGCGAACATTTAAGGGATGTAGCGCCTCCTCTTAGAAATGCTACGATAGGAGTATGTTGACGATGAACTATCAATTTAGAATCTATCCATCCTTTGAGCAGGAAACCCGTATGTCTTCTTGGCTTGAGACGTGCCGCAAGGTGTATAACTATGCCCTGCGAGAACGCAAGGATTGGATGGCCTCTCGCAAGTGTTCGATTGATAGATGCTCTCTTAAATTGGAGTACATCATGGCGACTGACGCTCCCTACCCTGGCTACTATCAGCAGCAAAATGCGCTGACAGCGGCAAAGGTAGAGCTGATTCATCTGAAAGATGTTCAGTCCCAAGTGTTGCAGGAGCCAATTCGTAGAATTGATGGTGCTTTTGCTGCTTTCCGAGACAGAGGCTTTGGGTTCCCTCGATTCAAAAAGTTTGGGCAGTATCGCTCTTTTACCTTCCCGCAGTTCAAGAACAATCCCATCAGAGGCAATCAAATCAAGCTGCCAAAGCTGGGTGAGGTGACCATCAACCTGCATCGACCTATCCCAGATGGATTTGTCATCAAGCAAGTTCGTGTCATCCGCAAGGCTGATATCTGGTACGCCTCCGTCAACATTCAGTCCGATGTATCGGTTCCTGACCCAATGCCTTACGGTCATGCGGTTGGGGTTGATATTGGGCTGGAAAAGTTTCTTTCCACCTCTGACGGCCAACTCGTAAAGCCGCCTAAGTTCTTTAGAGTGATGCAAGGCAAGCTGAAATTGCTGCAACGCAGACTTTCTAGAAAACAAAGGCGGTCTAAGAATTACGAGAAAGCCCGATTGAAGGTGGCGAGGATGCATCACACCATCGACAATTCCCGCAAGAACTTTCACTACCAGCAGGCCCACAGGCTTTGCAATGGGGCAGCTCAGATCTTCATGGAAGATTTGGATTACCGCATTAGCGCCAAAGGCTTTTTGGGTAAGCACATGCTTGACGCTGGGTTTGGTCAGTTCCGCTCCATCACCCAATACGTGTGCTGGAAGCGGGGCAAGACGTTTGGAGTCGTTGATGCTCGATACACCTCTCAGGAATGCCCTGAGTGTGGTGTCATCAAAAAGAAAGACTTGAGTGAGCGTGTGCATCGCTGTGAGTGTGGGTATACCACCGATAGAGATGTTGCGGCGGCTCAAGTCATCTGTACCCGTGGATTGCGGGGAATGGAAACTGCCTGTGGTAGTCGGTCTGGCGGGGAATAGCATCTGCTGTTCTAGTTAAGTGGCGTTGATCCAGGAACTCTCTGCCGTGAGGCGGGGAAGCCCCCACTGTAATCTTTGATTCAGTGGTGGGAGTAGTCACAGCTTGAAATGGGTAAGCTAAGTTAGAGACCGATCAATTTTATAAGGATGATGTTATGGGTGTAACGATTAAAAAATGGAGCGGCGTTGCTGTACTCGCGACTTTACTGTCTTCAACTGGGTCAGCCGTGCTGGCACAAGAGGCTGAATTACCATCCCTGCATCAATCTAGTTTTCCTGAAGCGGTTGATCGCAACACCAATCTTAATTCCTTTTGGAGCGAAGCCTCCATTGGTGGCGATGCAAAATTTTTGTTTGGGCTGCAGTATAAGGATATTCAACTGGATAAAGATGCCCGCAGAATTCAGGCCATGTATCAAGATATGCTAAAGCAGCAGGATGATGACCATCCCACCGTACGAACTCGCGACATGCCTAGCCCCTACAATACGTCGTTGTATGAGCTAACTGATTTCTAGAGCCATCAAAGCTTGGTTCATTAAAAGTTTCAATCCAGGGTGCAGGAGTTGAACCTGCCTAGGGCGAATTATGAGTTCGCTGCCTCAACCGCTCGGCCAACCCTGGAGGATGTTCGATGACGC
>JBAUJD010000327.1:0-6933 GCA_049683515.1 Thermosynechococcaceae cyanobacterium
GGTGGGTGGTCCCTATGGGTAATTCAGAGATCTATTGGTAACTCGGAAAGATTTTTTCCGTGACTTACGGATCCTCACTCGCTAATTAGGATGTGCTGTTTGATCTCATGCTCACTGAAGAGGCCAACTTTTCTTGAAATCTAAAGTGAGAATTGCTGACGGTCATTCATACCTGTGGGGTGTGGGGGATGCTTTCACTAGACTTTCTACATCAGGCGCTCATGGCTCATGCAGCCAATGGATAACTGCAAGCTGTTTTGCTTATTCCTGGGATGAGCACCTAAATCCTTATATGTAATTGATAGCTCATGGTAAAGGGTACATTAAAAGTAGTAGTGTTTGCCCCACTAAAGTATAGAGATTGCCTATGCTGAAAGTCCTGAAATGAATCTATGCAGAGAGAGTGAACAGAAAATTTTTAAGGAGTCAAACATGTTTCTTAAAGATCAGCCAGTATCTAACACAGATAACAAAACTATCTTTATTCATAATTTAAAAGTTAAACTAGCACATTATTTACAGCAATCGGTTGATCAGATTTCCGATCAGAAACTGGTGAAAGCCCTACTCCTAGAAGCGCCATTCGTTGAAGACTGTACTATATTATCCCGACAATCAACTTCAGGTGAGAAGATAAACATTGCTTATGTCGTTCTATCCGAACCCTTTTCGGCTGAGCGGTTGCGATCTCATCTGCAGTCTGTTTTACCCGATGAATGGGCAGATGAAAAGGCTCCCCAGGCGTATGTGCCGATCTTAACAATGCCTCTGACTCCAGAGGGGGAAGTTGATAGTGCTGCTCTTGAGCAAATCGCTGTTTTAGACGATGCCTTGGTCAATGCCTGGGAGACTCAGCTTAATGCGATCGCAGAGCTTGATCGTGCTGCTGTAGTGGTTCAACCAAATGCAAGAGAGGCGTCGACGGTTCACATCTCTGATTTAGTTCCTAACTGGGGCCGAACCTCTGAGACCGTCCCAGACTCCCAATCGGTTCAAGTTGACAATGCAGATCGGGTCGCCCCCCAAAGCAGTCCTGATGCGGTGGGTCTCACCTATGGTGGCGATTTGCCGATTGACCCAGATGATATTAAAACGCTCCCGGCAATGCTTAAGCGGGCGGCGCAGGTGCCTGGAGAACGGATAAATTATCTTCAGTCTGATAGCTCTGTGATCGCCGTTTCATATGGCGATCTGTTAGTCGAGGCTGAGCGGATCTTGGGTGGGCTACGCCAACAGGGGTTAGCGCCTCAAGACAAAATCATTTTTCAACTAGAGCTTAATCAGGATATTATTCCAGCTTTTTGGGCTTGTATTCTCGGCGGTTTTATCCCCGTCATTATGGGAGTCGCGCCCACCTATCAAGAAGCCAATAGCGTGGTTGATAAGCTCTGTAATATCTGGAAGCTAATTGATCAGCCCTTGATTTTGACCACATCGGCGCTGCAAAACTCTTTGCAAGGTCTAACCCAGTGGTTGTCAGTGGATGACCTCAAGGTGGCTTCCATCGAAGCATTGAGAATCCACCCGCCGGATACAGCCCACCATAGTTGTCAATCGGACGATCTGACGTTTTTTAACCTGACTTCGGGCAGTACCGGGATGCCAAAGTGCATTGGGTTGACCCACTGGAATTTAATTGCTCGGGCTCGTGGGACCAACCTACTCTGCAACCACACGGAAGATGATGTCATTCTCAACTGGCTACCGTTTGATCACATTGGCAGTATCTCTGACTGGCACATTCGCTGCGTTTATCTTGCCTGCAACCTAGTTTATGCCTCAAAAGAATATATTTTGGGACATCCTCTAAACTGGATGGACTTGCTGGACCGCTACCGGATTACCCATAGCTGGGCACCTAATTTCGCCTATGCATTGGTGAATGACGGTCTCAAGGAAGGGACGGAACATTCCTGGGATTTGAGCTGTGTTCAGTCGCTATTGACCGCAGGTGAAGCTGTGTCTTCTAGGGCGGTAGAAGACTTTATTGATAACCTATCGGCCTATGGCTTTAAGAAAACAGCCGTGCGCCCAGCTTTTGGGATGGCCGAAATGGGTTCTGGGATCACCTACTTCCAGCCCACAGAAGCACAGCCGTTCCTTCGACATGTGGTTGATAAAGCATCTTTAAGTGGGGGCGGCCCGATTCGGCGAGTGGGGGTAGATCATGCCAACTGCTCTGTGTTTACCGACCTAGGGCCGGTTATCCCAGGCGTATCTATCCGCATTGTCAACACCCAAAATGAGCTGCTGTCAGAAGATACTGTTGGGTATCTGCAAGTCAAAGGGGATGCAGTTTCTCCCGGATACTACAAAAATCCAGAGGTGAATAAAGAGGTTTTTCTGCCGGACGGCTGGTTTAATACGGGTGACCTGGGCTTTATCTCGAACGGTCATCTGGTGGTATCGGGTCGGGCGAAAGAGACCATCATCATCAATGGAGCCAACTACTACAACCACGAAATTGAAGCTGTGGTTGAAACCGTTGACGGCGTTGAGGTGTCTTATACTGCTGCCTGTGCCGTTAGCGACAGCAGCGGGGCTACTGAGAAGCTGGCGATTTTCTTTCATGCTTCCCATGCTGATGAAACAGCGCTAACTCAGATGATCCGGCAGGTGCGCCAAACTGTGGTGTCTAAGATTGCTCTCAATCCAGATTATTTGATTCCTGTTGAGAAAGCCGCAGTGCCGAAAACTGCCATTGGTAAAATCCAGCGATCTCAACTCATTAAGCGGTTTGAAGCGGGCGAATTTAATGAGGTTGTCAAGCACGTTGATTGCTTGCTCAAAAATTCAAACACATTACCTAACTGGTTTTTTCGCAAGGTCTGGCAGCCGAAGCAAGCGACTGTTTCTATCCAGACGGCACCGGGGCCGACGCTTATTTTCTTGGATGATCTGGGGACGGGAGCGCAGCTATCTGATGCCTTGGCGTTCCAAGGTCATGATTGCATCCAGATTCAGGCGGGGACCGAATTTAAGCAAGTCTCTGAGACAAATTATCAGCTCAACCCTGCTGACCCTAAAGACTACCGTCGGTTGGTACGTTCTGTGGTCGAAGTCCAAGGGGCGATTCAACATGTCCTTCATCTCTGGTCATTAGAGCCGCTATCAGTAGAGGGGGATGATGCCAAAATGATCCCCTGGCTCTATAGCGTGTTGTTCCTATTTCAAGCGCTAGAAGCCGAACAAAATAGTTCACAGCCTATACGTTGCCTGATTGGTGGTAATGCGGTTCAAAGCGTAGCTGATGGCGATGCCCTTGTCGCCCAAAAGGCAGCTGTATTGGGTCTGATTAAAACCGCTGCTCAAGAATTTGACTGGCTAGACTGTCAACATGTTGACCTGCCTGAAGCTTCGGCTGAGGAGCAGGCTATCTGGCTTGAGCACGAGCTTCTGGTGAACCAGTTTGAGCGAGAAGTCGTCTATCGCGATGGCAAGCGTTGGGTGCCTCGGTTTGAGCGAATGAATTGGCAGGACAGCTCTCAACAGCATGTGTCTGCTCAAGAAAGAGTCTTCAAAGCAGGAGGACTCTATGTACTTAGTGGTGGCCTGGGCGGTGTTGGGGTTGCGATCGCACAGTACCTCTTAGAGACCTTTGATGCTAAACTCCTTTTGCTCGGTCGTACAGCGCTTCCAGATCCACAAACTTGGGAAAGTCTAGCGAATGGCGAAGATAGCGCCTTGTCTGCTCGTATCAAGGCCTATCAAGCGCTTACCCAGCTTGGTGATGTACATTATGAAGCTGTCGATCTGGGGAATGCGCGTCTGCTCGACGCGATGGTTAAAGCTCTCGAACATCGCTGGCAGCAGCCCATGGATGGGATTCTGCACCTGGCAGGAGTCGCATCAGAGAGATCGATAGTAGACGAAACCCAAGCTAGTTTTGCGGCAACGCTCTTTCCAAAGCTTGACGGGACCCTGGCGCTGTCCCAACTGCTTCCCTCTCGACCAAAATGCAAATTCATTAGCTTTTCGTCGGTCAATGGCTTCTTTGGGGGGAATCAGACCAGTGCCTATGCCGCTGCCAACAGTTTTCTAGATGCGTTTCATCACACACTGCGGCAAAAAGATAGCCAGAACAACAATCCCCGAAATTACTGTCTGGCCTGGAGCATGTGGGATGACACTGGCATGAGCCACGGCTACCAGATGAAGGAGTTTTCCCAGATTCAGGGTTATTATGCGATTTCTCCGTCACAAGCAATTCAATCGATGCTGGGTTGTCTCCATCACCAGTTGGATCAAGCTTGGATTGGACTTGATGGCACTAAACGTAATGTCCAAAGATATTTGCAAGCGCCAACTGCGCAGATGCAGACCCTGAATGCTTATCTAACGACTGGTGATCGTAGCCCTGATTTGGCTCAGATTGAGGTTCGAGATCGCTTTGGCACTGTATCTCAGTGCGTAATCCATCAGTTAGATGAAATGCCGTATACCGCAACGGGAGAGATTGATCGCGATCAGCTAGTCAGCTTTAGCGGGGGCGGTACCCAACAAGTTAAACCTAGAACCGAGCTGGAGCAGCAGTTAGCTCACCTCTGGCAAGATATTTTGGGGGTGCCACAGGTGGGAGTTCAAGACAGCTTTTTTGAGCTGGGTGGGTCTTCTCTGCAAGCCGCTCGTCTGTTTGCGGCGATTGATGAGAAATTGGGCAAGAATCTGCCTCTGACCACCCTATTTACTGCTCAAACCGTCGAAAAACTGGCAAGTCTTTTAGGCTCTGAGAAAGAAGACACCCATTGGTCCCTGTTGGTGCCAATTCAGCCAGAGGGCACTCATCTACCACTGTTTTGTATTCATGGCGCTGGGGGCAACATTCTTATGTATCGAGAACTCGCTACCTACGTTGGTAACGATCAGCCTTTGTATGGTTTACAAGCGGTTGGTTTAGACGGAGGGACCCCGATTACACGTTTGCAAGAAATGGCTGAGATCTATATCACTCAACTACGTGAGTTTCAACCGGATGGCCCCTACTTATTGCTGGGGCTATCCGTAGGCGGCATGATTGCAGTGGAGATGGCCAATCAGCTACGTCAACAGGGACAAGAAGTTGCTTTCTTAGGTATGATTGATTCGCTGGGGCCTGGGTACCCCAAGTTGATGCCGGTTGTGCCGCGCTTCTTTTCGCTGCTGCCCTTTGCTCTGTCCCATAATGCTCAGCGAATTCCGGCCATTTTACGCAAGAAACTCAGCCAAAAACCTCGTCAGGCTGGCGAGACTAACTCGGTTGCTGCTAGAACCGTTACCTCGGTAACTCCAAGTACTGATTCGAAGAGGCCAAACGTTCAATCTGCAACAGCAACCGTTAGTTCACTAGGGTTCCCGTGGGGTTATCTAGAAAACCTAACCCTCTCAATGATCAAATACAGTCCCTGGGCGTTTGTGGTGCCGCGCTTCTATCTAGATAGTGGACGGGCCATGCCAGATAGTTTCCAAAAAGTTCAAGAAGCAACTGTTAAAGCGTTTCTAAACTACAATCCGGAACCCTATGATGGCACGGCCACTTTATTCCGTGCTACTCAGCAACCCCCCGGTTGCTATCCTGATCTCACCTTGGGATGGGGCAAGGTGGTCAAAGACTTAGATATCTACGACGTGCCCGGACATCATGGTGAATCTCTTCTATACGAGCAAAAGAGTCTGGAGTCTTTAGGCTCTCAGCTCAGCACCTGTTTAAAGCAGACTCAAGGTCGACTTTGTCGGCAATCTATGTGACGAGACTTATGTCAGCAAATACAAAGCTACAGCAGATTGATCAGGCTCTGATTGACTTACTCAGCCAGCGGATTGCGCTGCTGGCTGAGACGGATGTCCTTGACAGACAGCACCAGCTTGAAGCGTCACAATCACAACTGGCCCAGAGGGGAGTCCCTGAGTTTCTCTGGGAGAGTGTGATTACCGGTTGTATCGCTGCCCTAGCAGAGGTGAAACCAGTCAATCGGCGGACTGCTACGCGCAAGATTATTCTGGTTGGTGGTCGCGGTATGATGGGGCAGTTTTTTAATGATCGCCTCACCGTAGCAGGCCATGAAGTCAATATCTTGGACCGTAGTGACTGGTCAAATGCGGGTCAAATTGTCGCTGATGTAGATTTAGTTTTGCTGTGTGTTCCTCTGGGCATCACAATTTCAACTATTCAAAAATTAGCACCCTACCTTTCGCCCCAAACCACTTTGGCAGATATTGCCAGCGTCAAAACACCGATGGTCAAGGCGATGCTCAAGGCACATCCAGGACCTGTCTTAGGGCTCCATCCGATGTTTGGGCCGGGAGTTGATTCATTTCGCTCTCAAAAAATTGTAGTGTGCCCAGGTCGTGACTGTGATGCCTGTCGTTGGTTGCTTGACCTGATGATCCAAGAGGGAGGCGATCTAATTACCTGCAAACCAGAAGAACACGATCAAATAATGATCACGATTCAAGCTATTCGACATTTTTCGACCTTTAGCCTGGGGGTGTTTCTGGCAGAGGAAGGGACCGATGTTAGTCGTAGCCTCGAATTTTCCAGCCCGATTTATCGTATTGGTATTAATATGATTAGTCGATTATTTGCTCAAAATGGGGAATTATATGTAGATATCATGCTGGCTTCCAGCGAGTGCCGCGAGGCGATTTATCGTTTGTCTGATACCTATCAGCGCCTCGCCACGCTGGTTGAATCCAACGATCGCACGGCTTTGATTCATGAGTTTATCCAGGCTCGTCGAAGCTTTGAACCCGGTGCTTCCCAGGCAATGAAAGAGAGTAACCATCTGATCAATAGCCTGGGCACTTTTTTGGTGGCTGATGCAATTGATCCGGGTTCTCACTGTGCTTGTCCTTAAGGTAGCCAACCCGGAAGAGAGCAATCCAGAGAGACTGCATCCACTATACGCTGGACAAATGACAGCATGAGTTTAAAACAAAAGGCGATCAATGGTGTTG
>JBAUJD010000328.1:0-2383 GCA_049683515.1 Thermosynechococcaceae cyanobacterium
CTTTAAGGGATTAGATGAGACTGAGCTTCAAGGTGTTCTTGAAAAATATAGCTGTCAGCCTATACCCCAGGTCAAATCAGCCATTGATGGGTATCAGTATGAGCTTCATTCCTGTCGTACGGAAGCATAAGCATTGAGCACTGACCTTATCTTGCTCGTGCATGAGGGTGGTCAGAGACGAAAGTCTTTGCCCGATAGTTGAAGAAAGCGTCCCATGACATCATCGAAATTCAACCTTTATTTGAGCAAATCACTATCGCTGGTGTCTCAGTGCGGTTAGTCTTTTCTTACAAAATTTTGAGCAATTTATCATAGTTGCTATGAGAGCCAATCCAAAACCAAACGATCGTTTCCGAATTTTTCATAACACCTACAGCACGCCAGCCGATACCAACTCTCACTGAGTATGTGAGTTGCATTGTAGTGTTTAGCTTTTTGAACTCTAAGCTAGGGTGTAAAGAATTCTGTTTCCAAAGCCTGTAGTTTTTTCGGGCTGTCTTTTTGACTCTTTCGGGTAAGTCAGCAAAACACTTGATAAACTCATCCGTCAGTTCTGACTTCATAGTTCATCAAAACCCTTTTCCGTTGTTCTACCGTGCTTTGAGTCACTAAGCGCTTTTGCTGCCATCTCTTCTAGCTTTATACCCTGGGGCTGAGATAAAGCTTGCTGCCATTTAATCTCATTGTCAACATCTTCAAGAAGCTGTTCAGCAAGTTCATCCTGTAAATAGTCTGGCAAGCTTTGCGCTTTCCTGAAAGCTTCTGTAAGTAAATTATTCATATGCTTAACCATTCACTATGCTAATCTAAACCTCATTTGTTTTCTCCATAACTGACTTTGAATGTTCTCAAAACCAAAGTCCAGTCTTATAAACACGATCAGATGAATAATCAACACTACGGGTTAGTCTTTAATGATTCTCTACGGAATCCCGACCTTCGATGAAGGTCTAGCTAAGCTTTAAAAACAACCTTTAAGCGCTTTCCATCAAAACATCAGATAAATAAGGAGCTAGCTCTTTGTTTAAGCGACCTGCACGAACAAATTCAGCGTAGGTATCTGCTTCAATCGCCATCAACTCATCTCTAAGTTTCTCGGCTGTAAACTCTTTTAGCTCAGGATGGGTAATCTGAAGCTTTTCAAGCTGATCTTCAATTTTTGCTAGCTCACCTTTCACCAGAGCGGTCTGATAGCGGTAGTATTCTGGATCAACTTCGAGCTTGCGATCGCCCTTCTCTAAATACTCCACCACCCGACCGAGCGCCGCCCGTCTAGCAATGGTTTTTTGATAGTCTTGCTCATAGGCTTGTCCCCCCATGAGGCCCAAGGTCTGCAGCAGCGGCTTCGTCGTTAGTCCCTGCACCAGCAGCGTAAACAGCACCACACCAAAGACCGTCGCAATAATTTCTTCTCGCTCCCCCAATACTTTCGGGACGCTAAGCGCCAGCGCAATGGAGACAGACCCGCGCAAACCGCCCCACCACAGCACCGTTTGATCAGGGATACCAATTTCAGAGCCGACCAGCTTGTTGCTGATGAAGCCGAGGCCATAGGTTGCGACAGCACGAGCAATAATCATGGCTGCAATCGTGACCGCAATGGTTCGTAGATTATCGCCTAAGATCGCAAACCGAATCTGGTCGCCAATCAACAGAAAGACAATTGAGTTCACAAAAAAAGCTAAAAAATCCCAAAACTCGGTCACGATCAGCCGAGTGCGGGGATTCATCCCAATCCGGGAGCCAAAGTTGCCTAGAATCAGCCCCGTTGTCACGACGCCAATAACGCCCGAGCCACCTAAATCTTCAGTGACCAAATACGTTCCGTAGGCCGATACCAGCGTCAGAGACTGCTCTACTAGCGGTAAATCGAAGCGTTGCGTTAGGTACGAAATGCCAAAGCCGATTAAGGCACCCACCCCTAGGCCGATACCCACCACTGCTAACAATTCACCTAAGACCTGCGGCGGCGCGAATTCTGTCCGTCCGAGAGGGATGCCGACGAGAACACTAAAGGCAACCACCGCCATCCCATCATTGAAGAGACTTTCGCCCTCCATGAGTGTACGGAGTCGTTTGCCCACCCCTAACTCTCTAAACAAGGCCACCACTGAAACCGGATCAGTAGCAGAGAGACTAGCACCAATCAACAAGGCAGTGGCAATAGGAATCCCCGCAAATTGATTCAGACCGAGGGCAACCCCGCCAATAGAAATAACAACGCCAAAGACGGCAAAAAGACAGATCGGTACTAAGTCACTTTTGAGATCGGCCCATTTTAGATTCCAGGCGGCTTCAAACAAAAGCGGCGGCAAAAAGATCGCCAGAATTAGCCCCGGCGAGAGATCCACTAGCCGCACATCGACAAAGGCCAGACATAGCC
>JBAUJD010000329.1:0-5913 GCA_049683515.1 Thermosynechococcaceae cyanobacterium
GCAATGCCTGCCGCCGCCTCTAGGTGACCAATATTGGTTTTCACAGAACCAATCCAGCAGGGATGCTCTGCGGCACGATCTTGAAGAAGAACGGTCTTGAGGGCGCTCATTTCAATGGGGTCACCCAAAGAGGTTCCCGTGCCGTGGGCATCGACATAACTAATTTGGTCAGGTGTGACCTGTGCTTGAGCTAGCGCCTGCCGAATCACTGCCTGCTGAGCCGGTCCATTGGGAGCAGTCAAACCATTACTGCGACCGTCTTGGTTCACTGCCGAACCGCGAATGACGGCCAGAATAGGGTCACCATCGGCCTGAGCCTGAGACAAACGCTTCAGAATGACCATGCCGCAGCCTTCCCCGCGCACGTAGCCGTCGGCACTGGCATCAAAGGTTTTGCAGCGACCATCCGCCGCCAGCATTCCGGCCTGGGCAAAGGTCTCCGTCAGCGTTGAAGAGAGAATTAGATTCACGCCCCCCACTAGAGCCTGATCGCATTCGCCTTGACGAATACTTTGGCTAGCCAGGTGAACGGCGACCAGTGAAGAGGAGCAAGCCGTATCCACCGTTAGAGATGGGCCTCTCAGGTCTAAGAGATAGGAGAGTCGATTGGCCGCAATACTGTGGGCGTTGCCGGTGCCAGCATAGGCGTTGGCAAGCTGCGGAATTTGAGCATAGTCGGAACTACTCATGCCGACGAAGACCCCGGTATTCGTATGGGCAAGCTGATGGGTGGGGATACCGGCCTGTTCTAGGGTTTCCCAGGCAACCTCTAGTAACAGCCGCTGCTGAGGGTCCATGTATTCAGCTTCGCGGGGGGAAATGCCGAAGAACTGGGCGTCAAACTGATCGACTTGCTCTAGGTATCCGCCAGGGGTGTGGGGCGCTCGGCTGCAGCCCTCTTGAATGGCGTCTATACCGTTAGACAACAACTCCCAAAAAGCATCTGGGTTGGCAGCGCCAGGGAAGCGACAGCCCATGCCAATAATTGCGATCGCATCAACTTTCTCAGTCCCCGTAGAGAAACGCTGCACCGATTCCTCGGTTTCTGTACCCAGATAATGGGCTAGCGCTGCAATGGAGGGATAGTCATAGATGAGTGTGGGGGACAGCGATCGCCCCAACCAATCCTGCAGCTCTCCGGTGAGCTGAACGGCAGCCATTGAGTCGAGGCCACTTTCAGAGAAGGGATCTTGAGGCGCAATCTCCGCCGCCGTTACCCCTAGCCGCTGGGCAATATTGTTCCTCAACCAATCTTGAATGGCTTCCGCCATCGCAGAGGTGGGCCGAGCGATTAGCGGCTCTGGTTGAGGAGTCGCAGCGATCTCTTTCTGCTTTCCGGCAAGAGATGGATCGGTCCATTGCCCAACGATATTGAGATTATCTTCTAAAACACCTTGGCGACAGGCAAACCGCCGAATCTTACCGCTAGAGGTTTTAGGAATGCTGCCGGTTTTAAGGAGGACTATCTGCCAAGGCTGAAGCTGATGGTGTTGAACCACAGCCTTGCGGATGGCTGCGGTCACTTCATCGCTATCTAGTTTCCGAATGGCGGTGCGCTGTACCTCTTGGGTAATAACGAGGCGCTCTTCTCCCTCAACCTCTATTGAAAACGCGGCACCGCAGGCAGGCCGCAGCGCCTCGTGACTATTCTCAACAGTGGCTTCAATATCTTGGGGATAGTGATTGCGGCCTCGAATAATAATCAAATCCTTGAGGCGTCCAGTAACAAACAGCTCCCCCTCTCGCATAAAGCCAAGGTCTCCGGTCCGGAGAAACGGTCCCGCGCCGGTATCTTTGAGGTGAGCGTTAAAGATCTGTTCCGTCTTTTCAGGCTGCTGCCAATAGCCTTGGGTGACGCTGGGGCCAGAGACCCAAATTTCGCCGATGCCCTCTGTAGAGTGAAGGGTGTCAGGATTTGCTATTGCAACCCCTAAATCCTGGGGCACGCGCCCACTACTGACCACCGTTCGGGTTCCGGGCTGGTCGGCCTCACCCAGCATAACCGCGTTTTGGGTAATCGCCTCTTCGCAAATCGTCTTGAGAACCGGCGCATCTTGATGAACGCCCCCCGTCGCAATCAGCGTCGTCTCCGCCATTCCGTAACAGGGATAGAATGCTTCGCGCTTAAAACCATAGGGTGCAAAGACCTCCGCAAAGCGTTCCAGCGTCTCTGCTCGAATGGGTTCTGCCCCTGTGAAAGCCAAATTCCAGTGACTGAGATCTAACCCCTCACACTGCTCTGGTTTAATTTGTCGCGCACAGAGGTCATAGGCAAAATTAGGGCCACCGCTCGTAGTCGCCTGACGATCAGAAATTGCCCTGAGCCAGCAAATGGGCTTCTGCAAAAAGGCAACCGGCGGCATCAGCGCCACTGGGAACCCTGCATAGAGGGGCTGCAATACACCACCAATCAGGCCCATATCGTGATACGGCGGTAGCCAGATTACCCCTTGACTCTCAGGGCTATGCCCAAAACAGTCATAGATCAAAGCAGAGTTGTGGAGCAAATTACTGTGGCTGACCATGACCCCCTTGGGGTTGCCAGTGGAGCCAGAAGTGTACTGCAAAAATGCCAGGGTCTGCTCGGTGATATTCGGTTCTTGCCAGCCACTTGCAAGGGCCAGATCAAGGGTATCCGTGGCTAAGCACTGCAGCGACAACCCTGAAAACTGCTGCTCGATCTTGGTGAGTAACCCCTCGGTCGTAAGCGCCACCTTGGCCTGGGCATCAGCAATCACTGCCTCTAGGCGAGACATCATCTGCTTAGAGCGAGGCGGGTAAGCAGGGACTGGAATGGCCCCAGCGTAGAGACAGCCAAAGAAAGCAGTAACAAAGTTAAGATCAGGCGCGTACAGCAGTAGCGCTCTCTGCTCAGCCATGCCCAGGGACGTGAGTTGAGTTGCGATCGCACAAGCCTGCTGATCAAGCGCTAGGTACGTCAGTTGGCTGGACTCAATTTCACCATCTTGGAGAAAGGTATAAGCGATCTGTTGCGGGTGGTATTGGGCGCGATAGCGCAGCAGCTCAACTAACGTCGAAAAATCATGCATAGTATTTGAGAACTTATTAATCGAGCAGGCGAGTTCACTCCTCTCTATTGCAGCTGGGGCTGCTAAAGGGGACTGATCGAGCCTTCTTTAAGTTTCTTGGTTTACACAATCACCACTGGCAAACAGTATTTCCCCCCATTGGGCATCACACCCTTTACTATTGCGCTCAATTTAATTAGTCATGCTTAAAAAACGTCTCTAATCGTTTTTTCTAAAATTGAACAGATCCTTTAAAGTTTACTCCACTCTTTACCTTCAGAATCATCTGGCTGTTTTGAACCCGTTAACAATGGCACCGTGGCCTATAAAGGAACCCTATCGAAAGGCACTCACAGGTCAGGTTTAGCAGTATCTATAGCCTCAGAGATTGAGCGATTCATTTTTAGAACGGCAACGTCCCTCGAAAATAGTATTCTTTAGGGTGTTCGTTTGGCTGATCTAACGTCGTCAAACCCTAGTGATTATAGAGGTGTAATGCAGCGCGTTCTTGGACTCACCGTCATGGCTTTGGCGATGACTTCACCCGCCTATGCTGGTGAAGCATTAAAGGTGGTTTACCCCACTGATGGATACACCACATCTGCTGAAAAAATATTCTTTATTGGCACCGCTCCTGCCGAGGGAGAAGTCACCCTCAACGGCAAGCCCATTGAGAACCGTAGCCCCAGCGGTAATTTTGCTCCGAGCCTGCCCCTAACCGAAGGGGAAAACGTATTTACCCTCAAATATCGCGACCAAGCGATCACGCTCAATATTACCCGTACCGTTGCGCCCGTCCCCCAGCTCGGAAAGTTTGTAGAAGGCTCGTTCATCCCTGCGGCTGATATTGCCCGACAGCCCCAAGAACCCATTTGCTTTGAAGCAACGGCAGCTCCCGGTGCTGATGTTTCAGTGAAGCTGGGGAACCGCACCATTGCGCTCCAGAGTCAGTCCGGTACTGCACTCCCACCCAACTCGGCGATCTTAACCAACCAAAATCAACCCAACAGCGTCAGCGGTAAATATCAAGGCTGTACGACCTTTTCTGAACCCGGCTCACTCGGCCAACCCCTCTTTCAACTCCGCCAGCAGGGGCAAACCACCAAACAAAAAGGACCGGGCCGCGTCACCATCCTGTCACCCACTGAATTTGAGAGTATCGAAGTTCTCAGTGACCAAGGCGTCGCTCGTACTGGACCCAGTACCGACCACTCACGATTAACGCCGCTACCGAAGGGAACTCAAGCCCGGATCACAGGGCGAGAAGGCGAATGGCTCCGGCTAGATTATGGTGCTTGGATTAAGGCAGAAGAAACGCAGGCGCTCCCGCCAGGTCTTCGACCCCACGGGGTGATTCGCAGCTTTCGTAGTCGCGTCATCCCCAACTGGACTGAGGTGGTTTTTCCGCTGACGATGGCGGTGCCAGTCTCGGTGGATCAACGCGATCGCACCTTCACCCTCACCCTTCACAACGCCACTGCCCAAACCGATACCAACGCGCTCAAAGAGGATCCCATCATTGAGCGTCTAGACTGGTCCCAGCCCGAACCGGGCAAAATTCAATACCATTTCCAATTCAAAAACAAACAGCAATGGGGCTATAAGCTGCGCTACGAAGGCAGTAATCTCGTGCTTTCCCTCCGGCATCCTCCTGTTTTGTCTCAACCGAGAATTGCGCCGTCCACACTTGAGAAAACTCCACAAGAAGCGATTAAGCAAGGGCTTTTACCAGAAGGAAGCCTTGTTTATGGCAATAATCGAATCACGGGACTTGTGATTCCACAAAAACTCTCTGGAATCAAAATTCTTTTAGACCCTGGACATGGTGGTGCTGAGAGTGGTTCGGTGGGGCCAACCGGGGTGCCTGAAAAAGCAGTGAATCTGCAGGTGAGCAAGCTTTTACGGCAGGAATTACAGAAGCGCGGGGCCACCGTAATTATGACGCGGGAAGAGGATGTCGATGTGTCGCTGGGCGATCGCGTTCAAATGATTCAAACCCAAGACCCTAACATTGCCCTAAGCATTCACTACAACGCCCTCCCCGATAACGGAGACGCCCTCAACACCGCTGGGATCGGTACATTCTGGTACAACGCCCAGGCCCACGACCTATCCCAGTTTCTACATGACTATCTGGCAACCGAGTTAAAGCGTCCCAAATATGGTGTGTTTTGGAACAACCTAGCCTTGACCCGGCCCACGGCTGCGCCCTCTGTGCTCTTAGAGCTAGGGTTTATGACGAACCCCACCGAATTTGAATGGGTCAGCGATTCCCAAGCCCAGCGCCAGCTTGCCAGCACCTTAGCAGATGGCATCACAGCCTGGCTCTTAACTCAAACGGCCCCACAGTAAGGAGATAAATCCATGAACACAGAGCAGCAACATCGACTGATTATACAAATACTGATTGGGTCGGCCTGGGCCGATCAGCACCTAGAGCCGCAGGAGGTGGATTATTTGCGATCGCTCCTCCAACGCTATCACCTCAGTCACGATACTGAACTACAGGAGTTGCTCCAAACCCCTGTCTTGCCAGAGCAAACTGAGCGATGGATTGTCGCCTACCTCAAAAATGCCGAAGAAGAAGAGCGGATGATTTTGCTCTCCAAAATTGGGAACGTCCTGATTTCGGACGATCAGGTCTCAGATAGCGAACATGACCTTCTCGATCGCTACTACGAGCTAATGGCTCAAGTTTCACATCGATCAGAGGCGATCCCCAACCTGATCAAAACCGTGGGTCGGTTTGTTCGAGACTCAATTAAAACGCTAGGCGAGGTCGCTGAGCACTCGTAATCGTGCCGCCCCTTGAAAGCATATAGGGCTTTGGATCAACTGCTTTACCGTCTTTATAAACGGTGTAGTGGAGGTGGGTGGCTGATGA
>JBAUJD010000330.1:0-3180 GCA_049683515.1 Thermosynechococcaceae cyanobacterium
AATGGTTTGCAATCCGAGGCTCAGTCCCTACGGCAAGAAATTTCTGATCTTAAAGGGCTGAAATCACAGCTTCTGCAGCAGCAATTGCGAGAGGTACAGAGTCTCGCGGAGCGTCTCGCTGAGGGCAACCTGAAAGAGTTAGAGGAACGCAAACAAAAGCTACAGATCGCCGTTGATCAGCTAGAGCGTCGTCAAGAACGCCTGCAGGCCGAGATGAAGCAAAGCTTTTCGGGTGTTTCTCAAGATATGGCGGTGCGGGTCCAGGGCTTTCGGGACTATCTCACCTCAAGCCTGCAGGACTTGGTCACGTCGGTAGAGCAGTTAGAGCTAACGCCGCCGCCCACGACTCCGGTAGAGCAACCCCGCAGCCGACGAGAAGAGAGATTAGAGCTTAGGAGCCGTTCAGAACGGGACGACATGCTGTCTGAGCGTCTGCCACGTTCTGAGCGTGAATCACGAGCTGAACGGGAGCCGCGTTCGAGGCGTGAGGCGCGAGCTGACAACAATACGGGCGGTATGCCCCAGTTCGCAGCCCAGAGCTTTCAAGAAGAGACGCGCGAAATTCGTAAACTGATCGATCAGTACCGCACCAATCCCAACTACTACGGCCCCCCCTGGCAGCTCCGGCGGACCTTTGAACCGATCCATGCTGAACGAGTCTCGCAGTGGTTTTTTACCTTTGGCGGGCGGGGGGCGCTCAAGGCACTCAGCAGTCGTCTGCAAAATATTTTGGTGGCCTCGGCGACGATTTCGATTTTGCGGCAGCTCCATGGCGATCGCGTTCGTACCCTCATCCTCGCTGATTCACCCGAGCGTTTAGGGGACTGGCGACGGGGCTTACAAGACTGTCTGGGCATCTCACGGACAGACTTCGGCCCAGAAAAGGGGATTGTTCTGTTTGAGTCACCGGAGTCTTTAGCCCAAAAAGCAGATCGACTGGTGAAGGCCAATCAATTACCGCTCATTTTGCTCGATGATGCTGAAGAGTATGTGAGCCTCAGCATTCTACAGTTTCCGCTGTGGCTAGCCTTTGCCCCTGAGCCTCAGCTTAGACGAGAGAAGAACAGCACCTTTGAGTGGTTTGACTAGCTTTGGGCTGTTCTGCAATCTATGCTGTTAAGGGAATCCTTAAGTCGGGTGAGATAAAATAGAGAGTAAGGGCTAAGGGAGCACACTGAATGCCAGCGGATATCGACGCAACACTCGTTCAGCAAATCGATCGGCTAGAAGAAAAGATTGATGGCGTGGCAACTGAGCAAACTGTCATGGCGCGTCATCTTGCAGACGTAACGGCCCAGCAGTCTGAGACAACTCGCCATCTTTCAGATGTGGCAAACCGGCTGTCAGATGTGGCAACCTGCCAATCTGAGATGTCAACCCGTCAATCTGAGATGTCAACCCAGCTTTCAGATGTGGTAACCCGCCAATCTGAGATGTCAACCCATCAATCTGAGATGTCAACCCAGCTTTCAAATGTGGCGACCCATCAATCTGAGATGGCAGGGCAGCAGTCGAGTGTATTAATTCGACTCGATCAGCTCGCTAGCCCTCAAGCGGGTTATGCTTCTGCTGCTAAGACGCTAGCGATTGGTATTGCCATTACAGCAGTACTTTCAGCCCTTAAACCGATTTTATTTGCCTACTTTATTCCAGGAACTTAAAATCTAAAATCTTCGCATTGGTCTGTAGCCAACTCTTGGACTTTCTTGCAAACTTCACCCTTAACATCCTCCAACTATGGCTCTCTGGATTACTCTCAATGGCGCTTTGTTAATAGCGGCTTATCTACTGGGATCGTTCCCGACAGGTTTTTTACTGGGTAAAGCATTGCGGGGCATTGATATCCGTGAGCATGGCTCTAAATCCACCGGGGCCACTAATGTTTTGAGAACGTTGGGAAAAGGACCAGGGGCAACGGTTCTAGGGGTAGATATTCTGAAGGGAGTATTTGCGATCGCACTCACCCAATTCTCCTACCTTTCTGGCTCATGGCTACTCACCCAAACGCCTGCAACAGTGACGGTGAATCTCTGGGCACCTTGGATGATTATCTTGGCCGGTCTAGCCGCTATTTTGGGACACAGTAAATCCATCTGGCTGAGTTTTCAAGGCGGCAAGTCTGTAGCGACGGGCCTCGGCATTTTGCTGATGCTCAATTGGCAGGTGGGCCTAGCCACCTTTGGCGTCTTTGGTCTGGTGATTTCACTCTCTCGAATGGTGTCCCTTAGCTCTATCTCAGCGGCCTTGGCGCTGCCGGTTCTGATGGTTGTTTTGCAGCAGCCCCTGGCCTATATCCTCTTTGGTGTTGCCGGGGGACTGTACGTCGTCTGGCGTCACTGGGCCAACATTGAGCGCATACTAGAGGGGACAGAACCGCGCTTAGGTCAAAAGCCTGCCGTATGACATGGCTCTTAACGAATGACGATGGCATCAATGCACCAGGGCTAAAAGCCTTAGTCCAATCGCTGCCTGCAGACCTGGGGGAAGACATTGTGATTGTGGCTCCCATGGAAGAGCAGTCGGGCTGCGGCCATCAGGTGACCACTCATCGATCTATACACATCAAGAAAGTAGATCCAGCACCTTTTGGACGGGTCCAAAGAGCCTTTGCGATCGCAGGCACCCCTGCAGACTGTATTCGAGTCGCGCTCCATCATCTCTGTGAAGAAGTGACCTTCGTTTGTTCAGGCATTAATGCTGGCGGTAATCTTGGGATTGATATTTATATGTCTGGTACCGTTGCCGCCGTCAGAGAAGCAGCTTTCTACGGCATTCCGGGCATGGCACTCTCGCAGTATCGACGGGGGCCAGTGGCGATTGACTGGTCGAGAGCGACAGAGCTAGCCCAAGGGGTAATCTCCAAACTTTTAACCCACCCGCTAGAACGGGGACAATTTTGGAACGTAAACTTTCCTCACCCCGACTCCAGAGACGGCATCCCCGAGCTAGTTCTTTGCGCCAACTGCACTCAACCCATGCCCTGTGATTTCAGCCACCAAGGCGATTTTCTGGCCTACCAAGGTAATTATGGAGGGCGATCTCAAATCCCCGGAGCCGATGTCGCCGTTTGCTTTGGGGGGCATATTGCCGCAACTCAACTCACCATTTAAGGCTCTTCAAATTACTTGATTGTAAATCTATGTAAATATATTGCCGTTAAAACAGCATTCTGTCTTGACA
>JBAUJD010000331.1:0-9030 GCA_049683515.1 Thermosynechococcaceae cyanobacterium
GGGCATTTATTAAAAACCTTCTTGGCCCCAGCGATTACCGGCCTAATCTTTAGTCCTGACGACCAACAGTTCGCAACGGCATCACGGGAGGGCACCGTTCAACTCTGGACCATTCAAGGTCAGCCCATCAAGACCTTCTCAGCCCATCGAGACACGATTTATCAGGTCCAATTCAGTGCCAACGGGCATCAGTTGGCGACGGCCTCACGGGATGGGACCGCAAAGCTGTGGACTCGGCAAGGACAGCCGTTAGCCACCCTAACAGGGCATCGAGCGGCGGTGTATGCGGTTCGCATCAGCCCCGATGGTCAGACAGTGGCAACTGCATCCGATGATGGCACCGCCAAGATATGGACGGCTCAGGGAAAACTGCTAACCACCCTGATCGGGCATCACGGCGCGGTCCATGACGTTGACTTTTGTCCTGATGGTCAGCGGGTGGTCACGGCAGCCAGTGATGGAACCGCGCGGATCTGGACCCGTACCGGGACACTGCTCAAGACCCTGAAGCATGACTCTAGCCTTGTGTACCGCGCCACCTTTAGCCCCAACGGACAGCAGCTTGCCACCGGCACGAAGGATGGCACCGTTGAGATCTGGAATCGCCAAGGAAAATTGCAGACTGCATTTACAGGCCATCATGACTTGATCCATAGCCTCCAGTTTTTATCAAACTATCAGCTCTTGGCGATCGCCCAGAATGATAGTCAAGCCCGACGATGGCCGGTGCAGGAAACGCCGAGAGAGCGGATCCATCTACTCCTCAACGATGGTTGTCTTTGGTTAGAGGACTATTTTGTCAGCCACCCTCAGGCCCGCCTTGAGATCTGTCATCCCGTGAACCCGCCTGAGCTAGAGTGAAGAGAAGAGTTGTGCCGTGCTGCTTTAATTGATGCTACGTCCCCTTACATGCTCGAGTTTACTGGTTGCGATCGCATTATTGGGGCAGGGCTGCACCCTAGTCCAGCAAAAGGGCGAGAACCCGCCCACTATCATTGCGCCCGCGTCTCCTACGGCAACGCTGCCCGCCGACGGTGAAGATATTGTCAAAGTCGTCAATCAAGTGGGGCCAGCAGTCGTACGGATTAATGCATCTCGCACCGTCGGCAATCGCACTGCCCCCTTCTTCCGTTCTGCTCCCCAAGACCGGGTCGAGCAAGGTACTGGCTCTGGCTTTATCTTTGATACCAACGGCCTGATTTTGACCAATGCTCATGTGGTAGATCGAGCCAATCAGGTCATTGTGGTGCTTAAAGATGGACAGCAGTTTCAGGGCACAGTCTTAGGCGCAGACCCTCTCACCGATGTCGCCGTGGTTCAGATCGAAGCTAAAAATTTGCCCGTTGCCGAACTCGGCAATTCAGGCGACTTGCGATCAGGCCAATGGGCGATCGCCATTGGCAATCCTCTCGGCCTCGATAACACCGTCACAGTCGGCATTATCAGCGCCACAGGCCGCTCCAGCAAGGCAGTGGGGAGTCCTGACCAGCGGGTTAACTTTATTCAGACCGATGCGGCGATTAATCCCGGCAATTCCGGGGGACCGCTCCTCGATTTACAGGGCAAAGTCATCGGCGTCAATACCGCCATTATTAAGGATGCTCAAGGTCTTGGCTTTGCGATTCCGGTGGTGTTAGCGAAGCGAATTGCCCAGCAGATCATCAGCACCGGCAAAGCTGAGCATGCCTACCTCGGCATCCAAACGGCAAATGTGACCCCTGAATTGCGAGATCGTCTCAATCAGTCGCAGTCAGATCTCAAAATCCCGGACGAGGACGGGGTGTTAGTGGTTGATATTGTCCCTGATTCACCCGCCCAAACGGCACAGATGAAGACAGGCGATCTGGTGACTAAACTAGACGGTCAGCCCATTAACAACAACGAACAGCTCAAGCAGGCCGTCGTAGACAAAATTCCTGGCGATGTTCTCAAAATTGAAGTTAAGCGCGGCACCCAAATACAGGTTCTGTCAGTCAAGATGGGCACCCTAACGCCCTCTATGTTCAATCGAGAGGGTTAAGTGAGAACATAAACAGATCGCCTACCGCAAAAAGCTGCTCACCAACCAAAAGATAAACAGAACCGCAGAGGCGATCACCGTGTTGTCTTGAGATAAATCGGTCAGTAAGCCACTTTGATGAAAGCCCTGCAAAAAAGCAGCCCCCAGAAGACCACCCACGACCAAGGCTCCCAGCGAGAGGAGAACCGCTCGACCTAGCTTTTGTTCTTTACGATTGAGCCAATAAAAAGTGATGCCAAACCCAATGGCAAGCAAGAACTGGAGGATGCTACTGTCCCCTACTGGCGCATTCTGCTGCGCCAAGATGCCAATAACGCCTAGGACAGCATAGACGCCCCCTAACATCGAAATTTCTTTGGCATTGGGAGCATCCAACGTTCGCTGCAGCCACGATGGCGATGGGTTCATCCGGGGCATCGAAAACTTGGGAGGCTTATCCGCCAGCCGTTCTGCAAACCGAATCCCTTCAGGAACCTTAATTTTGCCTTCCTGGCGCTTCCGCAGTCGATCCATCAGGATAGCGTCGTAGGCGATCTCCACCTGTCCCCGACTGCGGTCGTCGTCTCGATAGGCTTCGATCATGCGATCTCGGGCGGTTTGAATATCGTCAAAGGACGCATCCTCCGACACTTGGAGCTGTTCGTAGGGATTGGGATCGCTCATGCGCTTATCGTATGACTACTCTTAACAGCTTAACTTGATCAGTCATTTTACCTAATGTCCTGATCGCCAGAACGCGATCTCTTACCCCTTAGCTTAAATAAAATTAATATCGCCGTGGATCATCGATGCTAAAACGGCGGTTCATCCACGGACAAATCCTGCAGCGTCTGCAAAAATTCTAGCAGCTCTTCATCGGTGAGCTGTTGCCGAGAGCGCTTCGAGTAGGTCTGCTCTAGATATTTGCGTCCCTGCGTATTGGTCCACCCAAGTCGTTTCAGCTCTACATCGGTTTGGGCAATAATATCCGATAAATCGATGGGGTCAGGTGTTGGCGGGGCTACTTTCGGCGCAGGAGCTTTTTTCTTAGCCGCTGGACGACGCTCTTTAGGGGTGGGGGCAGACTCCTCTTCCTCTAACTCCGTCTCATCTGAGAGTAGCTCAGAGAATGCTGGCTCCTTCCAAACCTGTGGTTCAGGCATCTCCAGCGCTAAATCCTGCGGTGCCGGATTCAATCGCGCCGGTTCGGCGTTCTCGGTTGACTCGAAGAGATGGGCATAGCCAGAGGACTCAATCCCTAAGACCACTAAGGCTCGACTCCGGGCTTGATCTTCGGCTTGCTCAACCGTGGCCGCTGCTGAAAGTCCGGTGGCAAGCGTTACCTCTCCAACCTGGACGATAGCTCGAACAACATACTGCCCCTGCTGCATGTGGATCAGCTCAGAGGTGAGACTCCCCATGGGATATTGTGTGCGGAACTGAGCGAACATTCTATAAAGCCTTGATTCTCTACCCCCTCAACATTAAGTCACAAAAGGAGGAGCAATTCCTTCGTTATCTTGACATTGAGTAAACGATCAAAGCCGAAAAATTTGATTAGGCTTAGAGTATGTAAAGTTCAGTCAGCAATGGCGGTTTTTACACAACCAACGTCAGGTTGCCTATAGTCCTTCGGGAGAATTCGATTTGGTCAAAGCAACCAAGGTTATTAGAAGCCAATACGAGCGCCAGGTGCAAGAGATTCAAAGTGATGTCTTGCGCATGGGGGCGCTAGTGGAGCAATCCTGCGGTCTTGCCCACCGAGCTTTGTTTGAGCGCGATGTTGCCGCCCCTGATCTGCTAGCCCGTCAGGATAAACAGATAGACCAATACTATCGGCAGATTGAGGAGACTTGCCTAAAATTGATTGCGCTCCAGTCGCCAGTTGCCACAGACCTACGGCTGATTGGCACCCTGATGCAGTTGGTGCGCGACCTTGAACGGATCGGTGACTACGCCGAAGATCTGGGCGAATTCTCGGTGAAGCTGTTCCCCTATGCCGTCCCTCCCTACATGGGCGAAGTTGAACATATGTCTGACTTGGCGCGCGCCATGTTGTCCATGAGTCTAGCAGCCCTGACCAATCTTGATGCCGAATCGGGTCTTGAGATTAAAAGAAGAGACGATGCCGTGGATGATTGCTACGAACAGATCTATGACCTTTTGGCGCAGGCCGATAGCCACGAGCCTGTAGAGCCGCTATTACTGATGATGTTGGTTATTCGAGCCTTAGAGCGGATGGCCGATCATGCCACCAATATCGGTCGGCGCGTTGCCTATATTGTCACAGGCCAGCGATAGGACCCCATAAGTTTGACAGTTGAACGCCTCTAGGGAAACATGATTAGTTGAGGTATGGTGTGCAAGCGATCGCATCACCCCAACCTCACGTTGATGCCTTTCCACGGTGGCAAGATGAAAAAGCGGCTGTTGGACAAGCGGCTGAGACTCACGAGAGACGGGCCATCTTCGATCTCGCTCCTGCTGATGTGGGGCACGCTGTGCTAACTGGCGAACCCACCTACCCATCGGGCTGCTTTCGTAAGAGGGCTGGGGCGCACAACAGACATTCATTTATGCCAGAGAATTAAGGATCCCTACCTGCATGGAACTTTCGATTAGCTCGCTGCTCAAGAGCTTCCCTGACGATAAGCTAGTTGCCCCCAAAGCTCTAGAGAAGAAGTTAAATTGCGAAGAAGAAACAAACCTTCAGCATCTGCAAATCGCCCTTGATGCTTTAGTCCGCATTGGTCTGTTAACAAAGGAGCGGGGCCGCTATCGCCGCGTTTCAGAAGACGACTTAGTCGAGGGAAAACTGCGCTGTTCTAGCAAAGGGTTCTGCTTCGCGATTCAAGATCTTGAAGAAACCGAAGATATTTACATTCGAGAAAGTCAGCTCAATAATGCCTGGAATGGCGATCGCGTTCTCGTCAAAATCACGAAAGAGGGTCGGCGGCGGCGCAGCCCCGAAGGCGAAGTACGGGTCATTCTAGAACGGGCCAATCCATCTGTGATTGCTCGGGTCAAAGCACTCGAAGAAGATCAGTACCGTGCGGTGCCCCTCGATGATCGACTGCTATTTGAGCTAGAGCTAGATGCCAAGAAGCATGATATCTCTCTCCAAGAAGCCGCTGAACAACTCGTTCATGTTGAAGTCGTCCAGTATCCCCTCGGTCCCCTGAATCCCAAAGGCAAGATTACCCAGGTTTTAGGCAGCGATGCCCAATCGGCTGCCGATACCGAGCTAGTCTTTTGCAAGTACGATCTGCCCCGCACGTTTCCGGATGTCGTGCTGCAGGCTGTCGAAGAGCTGCCGGTCAAACTCCGTAAAGCCGATCAAAAAAAGCGGGTCACCCTGCAAAAAGTCCCCACCGTGACGATTGGAGATGCGACGGCTCAACCCACTAGCTTAGATCACGCTCTGTCGTTGGAAGTGCTAGAGGGCGGCAACTGGCAGCTTGGCATTCATGTAGTGGACCTTGCCTACTACCTCTCCATGGATACGACGATTACCCAAGAGGCCTTGCACCGGGGTCATACCATGTGCCTCGGCGAAAAGGTCTTGGCCCTCTATTCCGAAGAAGTCCTTAACCGGATTGGGGCGCTTTTACCCAAAACAGAGCGGCTCTCTATCTCGGTACTCGTCACCCTGAATTCCGATGGAGAGGTCGTCGAGTTTGAGGTGCAGCCTACGGTGATTAAGGTGGATCATCAGTTGAGCTATCGAGATGCCCAATTGGTGCTCAATCGTAAAGAGAGTAAAGCCGAGAAGCCCCCTAAATCACTATCGGCAGCGCACGAACTCATCGATCAGCTCGCCCAGGTGAGCCAAGCGCTGCTGAAGCAGCGTCAGCAGGAGGGCGGTTTTGTCCTTCCCTTGTTCGACCCACCTCCCCGCGTCTGTGGCGATGACGATGCCTTGGGGGTTGTTGTCGCCACCCCGGACGATGCACGGGCCATGATGGCAGAGTTTTTAGTCCTTGCCAATCGTCTAGTCACCAATCATTTGCAAGCCCTAGGCGTTCCGGCGGTGTATCGGGTGCAGGCTCCCCCAGATGTACAAGATATCCAGGATGTCATCAAGCTGGCGAACAATGTGGGTCTACCGCTGACGCTCCAAGAAGAGGAGGCCGTTCAACCCCAAGATTATCAAACCTTTATCAAAGCCTTTGAGGGGGCTGAGCAGGCTCCGATTCTTTACGACTTGCTGCGCGGCGCGCTTAAGCCCGCCACCCACAGCGATGTTGCGGGGCCACATTTTGGTCAGGCGCAGGCGCAGGGCTATGGTCACTTTGCGTCGCCCCTGAATCGATATAGCGATTTGCTCAATCAGTACGTGCTCTCAGCTATCTTTGCAGAGGGCCGCGATCGCCGCACCACTCGCGCTAAGGAGAAGGTGAATCTCCGCCACAGCTCTTGCCACGGCAATATTGGCTGGAATGTCTTGCCCCCTGAGCGGCAGCGGGAGTTAGAAACTGCTATTGCAACGGCTATCCCTCAACTCAACGAAGCGGAACAACTTTGCCGTCAGGCCGAAGGTGACCTGCTGGGTCTGCAGAAAACAAAGCAGATGCAGGGCCATACCGGGCAAGTCTTGCAGGGCATTATTACGGGGATTCAGTCCTACGGTTTCTTTGTTCGTATTGAAGATCTCATGGTGGAGGGATTGGTTCACGTCAGCTCTCTAAAAGATGACTGGTATGAATATCGCTCTCGCCAGCAAACGCTAATTGGCCGCAAAAATCGAAGGCAGTATCAGCTTGGCGATCGCGTTGAGGTCGAGGTCAAGAGCGTTGACTACTATCGTCAGCAGGTAGATCTTCTAGTGGTGGGCGGCGGCAGCGAAGCCTCTGAAGAAGACCTAGAGACAGAACCTGTGATCATCAAAAAAGGCTCCAGCGGCGAAGAAGAGTAGGCGTCAGCATAAAGTTTCTACAGACAACTGCTCATGCTACGATACGGGCCTCTATGTATCGTAAGCATCTGTGTTAACAGACCAGCATATTGCTGAATCACTAAGCCGCGCCTACGTTCGTGCGATCGCCGGATGCGCTGGTCTCAACTTAGCCATTCGAGAATATGATTATGGCGTAGATGGTAGCTTTGACGAAGTTGCGATCCGGAAAAATCGACGAGTTGAATCTGGTTTCTCGCTCAGCTTTCAACTGAAAGCCTCAACTCAGTGGCAACTTGACTCAGAACAAGTCATATACGACTTAGAGGCAAAGACCTACAATGACCTCGTTCTCAGACGTAGCATGAGAGCTGCAACACCTTGTATTCTCATTTTGTTAGCGCTCCCCCCGGCCTCTGAGCAATGGCTCATCTGCGAAGAATCAGCGCTGAGGCTGGAAGGTGCTTGTTATTGGGAATATCTTAGCGGTAGCCTTAGCACTAACCGTCAGTCGGTAAGAGTCAAAATTCCGCGATTCCAGCGTCTGACACCAGCATCTTTGCTAACGTTGATAGAGAATGTGAAAACGGGAGAATGGCCATGACCCCTGACGTGTTGTCTCGTCACGCTCAAGTTCAAACGCTTCAAGTGCCTGAGGTGGTTACCTATCTCAGAAAAAATGACTGGATGTCAATCAGTCATCCTAATCGACGGTTCCTTGTGTTTGAGAAGGGCGTTGACGATCAAGACAAGCCGATTCAAATTGTTTTGCCGAGCAAGAATGACTACGAGGATACGCCCTATTTGTTAGCCAAAGCAGTGAACCTCTTGTCTTTTCTAGAATCTATGTCTTTTCAAGAGACTGTAAATTCAATTCACGATACGTCGGTGCAAGCTAGATAAACCTACTCATAGTGAGACCAAAGGGATACAACTTGAATCGTTATTGACCTGCTCAACGAGACCAAACAAGTTCGCTCGCGCTTCGCTAGCATTCACAATCTTCATAACATCTCTGTGACTTGTACTATTTTTTGTACATTTGTACCACAAAATCCATCAGCGCTTGAAGCACGGCAGCTCACTCTAACATGAGTCTAGCCAGCATCAATCAAAGTTGATAAGGCATCACGCGCGAAGCTTGCTCCGTTTGGATTGCCTTCGATAGTAGCCATTAAGCTTGCGCCTCCAATCAAGAGCAAATACTGCTGCGAAAAGAATGAAGGATTTTGGATGCCTGCTTCAGATGCCAGTTGCATAACATAGGTTCGGATAGCTTCTCTAAGCTTCACCGATACCATATGAGCAGGATGCTCGGCATCAGCAATCTCCAAGACAGCATTGATGAAGGGACAACCACGGAACTTAGGGTCAGCATACCAATCTTGAAGGACATCAAAGGTCGCAAGTAAACGCTCTTTGGCCGTGCTGCCTTCGTTGGAAACAGCGTTTTCAAACCAAGCCAGCCATTGAGTTGCCCGATATTTCATCACCTCTTCAATCAACTGATCCTTAGAAGAGAACCATCGATAGAGAGTTCTCTTGGCAACACCAGAGGCCGTGATTACTTCGTTGATTCCAACATACTGAATGCCCTTTTGATAAAACAACTCAGATGCAGTCTCTAGAATTTGCTGACGGGCAGCACTTGAATCAGAACTCATGATTTTCCATAGTAGACAGACTTGTCTCCACAGGGATATATTAGCTAATGTCCGAGGTAGACAAGTTTGTCTACCTTTCTGAGTTGAGAACCATTATGGAATTTACCATTCATACTGTTGAGACCGCTCCAGAAGCCTCTAAGCAATCTCTTGTTCATGCCCAAGAAACGTTTGGGTTTGTTCCTAACCTAGAAGGAATTCTGGCCGAGTCTCCAGTAGCGCTACAGAGCGGCATGGCGCTTTGGAATTTGTTCGAGGCCAGCAGTTTCTCCCCCATTGAGCAGCAAGTCATCTACCTCACTGCGAATTATGAAAATGGCTGCAGCTACTGTGTGGCAGCCCACTCAGGCTTGGCAAAAATGATAGGTATGCCTGCGGATCATATCGAAGCTCTGCGTACAGGTCAGCCACTTTCAGATCAAAAACTGCAGGCGCTACGTCTATTTACTCAACGCATGATCGAAGCGCGGGGC
>JBAUJD010000332.1:0-2920 GCA_049683515.1 Thermosynechococcaceae cyanobacterium
GCATTGCCCTGGCAGGAATTTGCCAAGAAGCTCTCCTTTATGCCGAGGCGAAAGCAACTGTTTCGGGCGGAATTACTTCGGGCACAGCTCTCACCCGCGTTACTTCAAGGCTTGTTAGATCTAGAAGTTCTCAATCCCACCTTAGACCAAGATCTAGTTCAAGAACTAAAGTCAACGGATCGAGCCTCTGAGAACGCTCTGGATGATAAAAATTCAGATACGTTTTCCGAACTCATTCATAATTCAGCCGTGTCAACGGAAACCAAGGTACATAAGGTCATCGAGCGCTATATTACGCCAGTGCTCGAAAATGACGGTGGCATGATTGAGTTACTCAATTTTGACGGAGAGCGAGGAGAGGTGACGGTTCGATTTTTAGGCAGTTGTGCCAATTGCCCCTCTTCTCTGCTTTCGGTGGAAACCATTGTTAAACCACCGCTGCTGAGTATCCCTGGTGTTTATCATGTTGTGCATCGCACCCATCTACAAGCAAAGGAGCTGCAAGCAACGGGACGACATTGAGGCTGGACTTGTTCTATGAGTCTTCAATCCTAGCTAGCGATGGTTGCCCAACGGCTTCTCGTAAATGATTGACAAATTTAAGGGGTGGAATCCCGGCGACAGCCGCCGCTTGATTAAGCGTTGCAATTTTACCAATGCTGTTTCTAAGCAATGGATTTCTGAGTTTTTTGAATTGAGGATTCATAGAGATTAAACGATCTTCTAGTTGAGGAAATACCTGCAGAAGTTCAGTTACCTTTGTCTGAGCTGAAATATCCATACAGTATCTATAGGATTCATAAGAAGTTGATTTCTTGATATCGCAAGACTCGGCTGAATTTATAGCGTGCCAAAAGAGTTAATATTTACGTTCTTGTGGTTCAAACATACCGAGATTTACAGGCATATACTGCAAATCAATACCCGCAGATGAATAGTAGGCCAGCGTGTGCTTCAAAAATTTCTGATCATTCCGCGTCGGGAAGTCTTCGCGAGAATGGGCACCCCTGCTTTCTTGGCGGCGCAGTGCTCCAGTCATAATGACTTCCCCCACCACCAGCAAGCTCTGCAGTTCGAGCGCTTCGATAATCTCGGTGTTCCAAGTTTTATCGCGATCGTCGAGCCGAATCTGACCATATTGCTGCTTGAAGGTCTGCAGCTTTGCCAGCCCCTCAGACATAATTGCATCCGTCCGAAAGACGCTGCAGTGCTCTGCCATACAGTCTTGAACCTGTTGGCGCACTTCATTAATTCGCAGCGCTCCCTGTTGATCTAAGAGTGCTTGAATTCGTTCATGGGCCTGCTGTTTATATTGTTGTTCGTTCACCTCCGGTAGCTTTTGGCTCTGCACAAACTGAGCAATGGTGGCCCCTGTCCGGCGTCCATAAACGACGCATTCTAGGAGTGAATTACTGCCCAAGCGATTGGCTCCGTGAACCGAGACGCAGGCACATTCACCGGCAGCGAAAAAATTATCAATAAAGCCCTCAGTACTGCGGCGTACTTTACCGTCCGTATTCACAGGGATGCCACCCATTGAGTAATGGGCTGTGGGACGGACCGGAATCGGTTCGGTCACGGCATCAACTCCTGCGAGTCGGTGGGACTCTTCCCAGCAAAAGGGGACGCGGCTCATGATTTTTTCGCGGCCCATATGACGGAGATCGAGATAGATAAAGGGACCACCTGCGCTGCCATCTAAATTGATGCCTCGTCCAGCACGAACCTCGGTGGTGATGGCGCGGGAGGTAATGTCGCGGGGAGCTAACTCCATTTGCTTAGGGGCATAGGTTTCCATAAACCTTTTCCCTTCACTGTTAATTAGATAAGCCCCTTCGCCTCTGACCGCTTCAGAAATGAGGACTCCTGCCGGATAAAGTCCGGTGGGATGAAACTGCACAAACTCCATATCTTCGAGGGGAATTCCGGCCATTGCCGCCATCGATAGCCCATCGCCTGTAGAGGCAAAGTCATTGGAGGTGGTATTGAAGACACGACCATAGCCCCCGGTGGCAAACATAACCGCTTTGGCTCTCAGGATTTTGATCTCACCGTCAAGGAGGTGATACATCACAATTCCCTTGGCCTGATTGTCTTCGAGGATTAGGTTGAGGACATACCACTCATCGTAGATTTGCACCCCATGCTTAACAATGTTGTTGTATAGCTCATGGAGAATCGCATGTCCGGTTTTATCGGCGGCGTAGCAAGTGCGTTTGTGGCTATGCCCCCCAAAGGCTCGTTGGGCAATGCGACCGTCTTCTAGGCGCGAGAACAGCACACCTAGATGCTCTAAATCAATGACGACTTCGGGCGCTTCACGAGTCAACACTTCTACGGCATCTTGATCGGCAAGATAGTCTGAGCCTTTGACGGTATCGAAGGCGTGGGCTTCCCAGTTATCTTGGTCATCGACGTTCTTAAGCGTCGCCGCCATGCCCCCCTGGGCTGCGACGGAGTGAGACCGTATGGGGTGGGTTTTGGCGACCATCGCTATGTTGATGGTCGGATCGATGCGGGCAATTTCTAGGGCCGCTCGGCAGCCTGCGAGGCCACCGCCAACGATGACAACATCGTGCTCTAACATGGCTGCATCCTTAATTTGAGCAATACCGTTTTCCGTGAAATTTGAGGGGTAGGTTCATCGTAAAGGGTTTCAACGTAGGAGTGCCCAGTTATTCCAGACCTTTTAAACATTCAACACGGAGGCGCACCCCTTCGCTGAGAGGATCAAACTAGTACTGAGATCTGCAAATAAACCATCAGCTATGCGCGAGATCTGAAGCTCTGAAACTACCACACACAGATTCATAATACTGATGGACTATCTTCAGATCTCAGTACTAGAAGTGCTCAGCTTCGGTCTCAAACAATCTTCCCTAGATTAAGAGGCCATGAGTTTTTGCAGTAGCAGTTGAGA
>JBAUJD010000333.1:0-3094 GCA_049683515.1 Thermosynechococcaceae cyanobacterium
GGCAGCCCCTCACAATCAATGCGACCAGCCGCCCATGGTCCATTAAGTTACGAAGGCCGCAAAGACTTCTAGGGGTTCACCATTGACCCATGCGCGATACCCACTGAGTGAGGCTCAGCATGTGCAAAAGTCGATAGGCACTGTAGGAAGAGATCTGTTTAGCTATCAAGTCTTGTTATTTTGCTTTTTGTGGATATAATTGGTGTTGAGACACACCCTGGACTTCTAAATTGACAGTGTAAAATGCTAGCTATGCAAAGCTTTTTAATGGGAATTTTCACCCTATACATTGATCAAAAACAAAAGCCAGTTGTCTTGTTAGGGGTATAGTCTAAAGCGTTACAGAGCGTCCAGAGAATCTGGAATCAGGAGAAGTTTCACCCGTATCAATAGGCTCAAGACTTATTTATAGAGTCTAGATAAAAGCTCTACACGGAATCATTCCAAGGGCCGTATCAAGTCTCTAGTCTTCAAAGATATTTTGAAGATTTATAATCTTCCGTGTAATCAAACATCATGCCCGAGATCGTGCAAAGGATGATGTAACTTTTCTGTGCTTATCCTAGCTCCTCTTTCTTGAAGAGCATTGCCGGAGAAGTCGTGGTGAAATCAAATCATTAAATTCACCCTGTAGGTCTTGTCTCAGATCATATTTACCTCTCAATTCATCCGTTATTGGCGTCATTCTATGCAATCTAATTCTGGATATCTTCCTCAGAGCTTAGTCTCTTTTTCGTCTCAAGATTTTTCAGCCGAGGTTGGGTTTAAGCGTAGCTCCCCACCGTTAGCCCTATTTCAATCAATCAGTGGTGGACAGCAGCCCACAGCTTCTCTTCCGAATCTGTCGCCCCTCGTCCCGGCTCCCGCCCTCAATTCCATACCCCAACCCCAGAGCATTCAGGGAAGCCTCTCATTGAGACCTGTCCCTTCATTTCAGCCCGACCTCTCGGTTAAGTTCGTGGGCATTGACCTGCCGGACAGCGTTGACTTCGGAGATAATGGGCAAGTCACCCTGCAGCTTCGCAACCAGGGCTTGGAGCGATTTAGCGGCCCTGTGACGGTGAATCTTTATATCTCAACGGACAACAATATTGATCGCAAGGCCGATGGCAGTCTTCGCAATGATGCCCTTCTTGGCTCTGTAACTTTAGATGCCCTCCAGCTCAAAGCCTTCGGGAATCAGAACGTTACGCTGGACTATAGTAATCAAACTTCTGTGATTGCCCATGGCGCTTACCATCTGATTGCAGAGGTGGTGACGCCCACCACCGACCGGAATCTAGCCAACAACGTTGCTTCAGCTCAAGTATCTGCGCCTGGGGCCGATCAGGTGCTGCAGTGGAATGCGATCGCCCTCAATGCGATTCAAGAAATCGGGGAAACCACTTCCGGCATTGCCCCCACCGTCGGATCACGGCTCATGGCAATGGCCTCCACAGCCGTTTTTGATACCGTTAACGCCTTTAGTCACAAGTTTGAATCCTATTTTGTCGATGCCAATGCACCTCGGGGGGCATCGTTAGAAGCGGCAGTGGCAGGAGCGGCCCATCGAGTTCTGACCGCTCTGCTGCCTCAACAAACGAGTTTCTTTAACCAGCAGTTATTCCGGGCTACCCAAACGATTCAGGACGGATTTTTTGCCGAGTTGCAGGGCATTCAGTTCGGACGCTCTATCGCCGATCAAATTTTAGCGGGCCGAGTCAATGACGGCTCGAATAACACAACACCTTATACACTGTCACCGGGGGATTATGTCTGGCAACCCGAAGTGGGCAGCACCAATGCCCTCAGTCCCAATTGGGGAGAGGTAAACCCCTTTGGCATCACCAGTCGTCAAGACTTTAAGCCCGATGGTCTTTTTGGTCGCCCCGGCACTGGCGATCCGGCCCGCGATCAGCGCTACATCCAAGAGATTGAAGAAGTGCGTCAGTTGGGCGGAGCCGCGAATACCGATCTCACAACCCTCTTACGGACCGCTGACCAAACAGAGCAGGCCATTTTTTGGGCCTATGATCGCCCTGATACCTTTCGGCCCTATGGTCACCTGAACCAGATTACCCAGCAGATCGCCCTGAAAGAAGGCAATACGCTGACGGAGAACAGTCAGTTGTTTGCCCAGCTCAATGTTGCCCTAGCCGATGCTGCGATCGTGGCTTGGGGGGCCAAGTACGAAGAGAAACAGCCCCGACCTGACGATGTGATTTCTGGCGATGGTCGCACCTCCTATGCCGCCATTGATGGATTTGATCAAACCGTCGCCGATCCGTTATGGAGTCCGCTCTTTGAGAATGACACCTTGATTCCCGAAGGTTCCCCAGCCTTCCCAGACTATATCTCTGGACATGCTACCTTTGCCGGTGCCTTTGCTGGAGTTTTAGAATCTCACTTTGGGGCTGATTACCAATTCGAGGCCACTTCCCAAGAGCTGGTCGGCACCGTTCGTTCGTATCATGGATTCCAGGATGCTGCCTTTGAAGATGCCCTCAGCCGTCTGTATGGCGGTGTGCATGTCCGGGAAGCCAATGAAGATGGTTTTGCCACTGGCTTCAACATCGGTAATTATGTTGCTAATACCCTCTTGCAGCCGGTCGGAGTATCAACCTAAGCCATTGAATGCCTGAAATGACAAGGGTTTTAAGCGGCGGCGGGGCTGCGATCTTTCTCAATCTTGACTAGTCGCCGCTTAAACTCTTCAATTAGCTCAGACTTAGTGCGCTGCTTTTGGCCGACATTGAGATAATGATCGGCTAATTGCTCAAGCTGACCATTTAAAACTAGGCTACCGACTTCAGTTGAACCAATGCCTGTAAAGATAAAACCATCATTAGTCGCATAATGCTTAAGCTGGTCCTGGAAATATTCAGGGAACTTATACCAAGGCATCGCCGGATTTTCATGATGCTCGATATGATAACCATCATTAAAGTTCAGCGCATTACTCGCCGTGTTGATGCAGGTAAAAGTTGACTTGTAATTGTTGTCTGGTTCATCTGGATCGACAAAAATATGCTGTTTCCAGTTGCCCTGCATCAGCGCAAAGGAGATAAAAATATTGGGGATAATGAACACAAAATCAGTAGCGATGGGACTCAAA
>JBAUJD010000334.1:0-2338 GCA_049683515.1 Thermosynechococcaceae cyanobacterium
GAGCTTATCGGGTGATTGGTAAAGAGACAGATTCGCCTGCCTCTAAGCACCCGCCGGAGAATGCTGTTGAAGACTCTCGGCTAAGCTTCATCTTTAAAGCGTCAGTACCCGTGCCCAAAACAACGGAGCCTGTTGCTGCTAGCAAGCCGGATCAATCAACAGCCTCTGTACCCGTTGCCCTATGGTAAAACGCTAAGTCTTGAAAAACCTTTTCAAGGCGATGAGTAGAATGCTCATTGCCTGTATTAGTTTGGGCTTGTTATATCAGTAAAAATACTGACTCTTTTTCAGTCTGAACGGTCCATTCTAAGTAAAGCAGCAAGAATCTTGATGGCTCCCCGCGTAAATCCAGCATTTTTACGCTTAATAATTCTTAGTGTTGTTGCTAGAATAAGAACGGTAAAAAGTTCAACGTAAGTATAAGCAGAGTGACAGCTTTTCTTCAGAAAAAGTATTAAACATCTATTTGCCAATATAAAAAATCGTTTTCTGAACCATTTATCAAATCTAAAATACTCTGCGGGAGCATTCGTTTCTATGTCTTTTTATCAAGCTCAAATTTATAAAAATGTCATGGAAGCTCTGGTCACACAGGAAATCAAGACTCAGGTGAACCAGAATCCTGCTTACCGCAACCAAAAAATTAATTTGACAGATGTGACGACAAACGCCCTTAACCGAGTCCCTCCACTCTATGCCTCTAGTCAGGAAGGACTCTACCGCCAAAAGCAGAGAGCGCAGAAAGAATTTGGTCCACGGTTAAAGGCAGCGGTGGCTCAAGGGCTACAGGTGGTGACGCAACAGCCGCTGAGGTTAACCACGCCTCTGGTGCCGGAAGAAGATTTAGAAGCAGAGACACAGCTCGCTCGCATGGCGCTTGAGAAATTACCTACGGACGGAGATCTGATCTAACTGCGACCGATATCGCTCTCATTGAGTCTCTCTTATCTGCTGTGCAAGCTGGATGGGCTGCGCTACCTCGTCCATCAAGCAGCCTTGATTCCAGTAGTCTGGAGGTATGAGCGCAGGAAGAACAAATGCTTAAACCAAAAATATGGCTTGTCGTTGGGGTAATCTTAGGCTTGCTGCTCTACCTCTCAGCACGTCCAGCGCAAGCAATGAATTGGCAGCAGGTTGCGGTGTCTCAAGAGGGTGACATGCGCCAGTTTATTGATGTAGATTCGATCCAGAGATCGGGGCACTTCGTAACGGTAGACAGCTATACGGAGGTGAGCCAAGTCTCAGATACTGAAATCGAGACCTATAGGACTGAGTATGACTGCGATCGCAACCTCTACCGAGATCTTGAACCCGAACAGCCGCTCGGTAACTGGAAAACAATGGAAGCAGATCCGCTCAACGAGGCCGCTCAGTTATCGGCCTGCTCTAAGTCATCCTAAGCATCTATGAGTCTTTTCGCACAGCTTAAGCAAAAAGCGGCATCTCTACTGCTCTACCAGCAGATAATGCAGGTGGGGCCAGGGACAGCCTTCATTGAGCTGTTGTCCGCCCTAGAACAGCAAGAGATCGGCGGTATCTCAACCCAAGAGAATTGTCTGAGAGCCTATGGTGCTTGGTACTACGCCGTTATTGAGACTTATTCTGGATGGCTGGACTATGGCCTGCAGCAAATTCTAAGGGCCGAAAATCCCCTGACGCTGCAGATGCAGGCTGCAGACCTAACCCAGCTTTCTCCTGCTTTAATTACTGCCGCACAGCACGACCTGCGGGTGCTACAGCAGCTTTTTACTGATCCTGAGCAACAGTTCCGGCAGGCGTTAGAAAAACGAATTGGGGCAGAGATTCCGATGCTGCCCTGGGCCGAGTCTGCCACCGAAACACCGCTGAGCAGTGTGGAAGATTGGGCCAACGCATTGCCAACACTCGCGCAGCAGTATCGACGGGGTGGAACCGGTCTATTTGCAAAATATCGAGCCTTTCGGTGGCATGAACATCAGCTTGTGGGTATTGTGGAACCCGATGCGATCGCAATTCATCAGCTCATTGGCTACGAAAGTCAGCGCGATCAGCTTCGGTATAATACAGAAGCCTTGCTTAAGGGCTTACCGGCCCTAAACGTTTTGCTCTACGGGAGTCGCGGCTCTGGTAAATCGGCTCTGATTAAAGCGCTGTTAACAGAATATGGCGACCAAAATCTTCGGCTGATCGAGCTAGGAAAATCAGATCTCACATCCTTACCGCTGATCTTGGATCACATTCGGTCTCGGCCTCAGAAGTTCATTATTTTTGTCGATGATTTATCCTTTGAAGCAGATGAAGATACCTATAAAGCCCTCAAGGTTGTTTTAGAAGGCAACCTGACCGCTCGACCCAGTAA
>JBAUJD010000335.1:0-4694 GCA_049683515.1 Thermosynechococcaceae cyanobacterium
GATATGTACTGCATTTGTTTATTGCCGGTTCCAGTCGTCATACAACCCGAACCCTCGAAGTGTTGCACGAGGTTCTAGAGCAGGCCTTGACTCGTCCTTACACGCTCAAAATCATTGATGTGATTCAGCATCCAGAGCAGGCGGAATCAGCTCAAATTTTGGCGACACCCACCTTGGTAAGGGTTTGGCCGCAGCCAAGCCAGCGAGTGGTGGGCACCCTAGAAAACCCGCAAAAAATATTACAGCTCCTCATGCTTTGAGGGGAATATCACCGTAGTCCCTAGGGAGAGGGCCAGAGTGATGGGATTTCAGTAGTGGCCTGCAAGTTTTGTCAGCCAACCATCGTCAAGACAGCCATTGGTCAAAGATATTCAAGATTTCTGGCGTTGCTTTCGCATACTAAAGGTGGTCTGTAGCAGCCCTTTTTGCAGAGGTTCACCAATCTCACGCTCCATGTTGATCACTTTGTTGGCTAGATACTCAATGGTGCGTCGTTTTACCCAGCCGCGCTCGACGATGATGTCTCCAAAGCGCATTCCTGTTGCGCGTTGGTCATTAAGAGCAACTTCAACCTGAGAATCAGTCAGTAAACCCGCATCAATGAGGTAACCGCCGAGGCGCTTCGATAGGGGGTCGTATGGCAACATAAGTGACAAACCTTTTGATTGAAAACAAGGACGACGGGTACTCCCTTATGGGTATTGCTTGCTGCCCGATGATCATAGAGCCTCATTATAGAAGTACCCACGTTAGAGACAAAACCGATCATTTTTTCTAGAATCGGGTCGGGCTGGTTGACTGGGTGCTTTCTTTAACAATGCGCTAGTTCATGTCTAACTGAGCAAGTAAGTCATCCTGTAGCTCAAAGTTTGCGGTCACCGTTTGAATATCATCAAGATCTTCGAGGGCATCCATGAGCTTCATGAGCTTTTGGGCGGGTTCTAGCTCCTGAACCTCTACCGTATTGCTGGGGATCCAGCGAGTTTCTGATTCTTGAACTCGGTAGCCTTTACTGGGAAGCTGCTCTGCGATTTGCTCTAGGTCGTTGGGATGGGTGCAAACTTCAATCAGGTCACCCTCATCATCCTTGATCGTTTCGTAGGATTGGGCACCGAGGTCGAGCAAGGTTTCGAGGAAGGCTTCTTCATCGGTGAGGGGGCCGGGGAGGGTAATAATACCTTGAGATTCAAACATCCAGCCGACGCAGCCGAGTTCACCGAGGTTACCGTCATTTTTGCTAAAGGCTGAGCGGAGGTCAGCGGCAGTGCGATTACGGTTGTCGGTGAGGGCTTCAATTAAAATAGCGACGCCGCTAGGGCCATAGCCTTCGTATTGAATATCTTCCCAGTGTTCGCCAGGATCGAGCTGACCGGACCCTTTTGCGATTGCACGATCAATATTTTCGTTCGGAATCCCGGCAGCTTTTGCTTTCTCAATGGCCCAGCGCAGTTGAAAGTTGGCGGCAGGGTCGGGGAGGCCGTTACGGGCGGCGACGATAATGGCCCGCGACAGACGGGCAAAGACTTTACCCTTTTTAGCGTCTACCCTCGCCTTCTGGCGTTTGATATTCGCCCATTTACTATGTCCTGACATATGCTCTGATGAATGCGCTGATGGGACTCATTATTATATTCGGTCTGTTATCCACCCGGTGAGGGGCTGAATCAATCGTTCTTGTCTCCCAGCAGAATATTGGATTGAAGGACTCCTTGCCTTGACGCACGTAGGAGGGTGAGCGTTGCAGTTTGGAGTTCGACTTGAGAAATTGCGAGCTGACCGCTCAAAAACTGCTCCATCAGGGTCAGCATCCCACCCACGTAAAAGGTCGCCAATACTTGGATCTCTTTTTCAGTGAGTTCCGTCTCACGTCGGGAATACGTTTCTAAAAACGACGCAAGCGTCAGCTTGCGAACAGCAGCCCCCACGGACTGCAGCGCCACCCGAACGAGGCGCACCTGATCGGGGTCAACCAAGCTGGGCTGATGGGTTGAACGGAATGCGCCCATGTCACCCGCTTCAAGATAAAGATCGAGTGCATCCTGATCAATCGTCTGATGCAGGCTTGCAAAAAAATCAGTGACACTCGCCAGCAGCAACGCTTCTCTACTTTCGTAATGTTGGTAAAAGGTGACGCGAGCGATATCCGCTTGCTTACAAATATCGGTAATTGAAATGTCACTAAATGACTTGCTCTCCAAGAGCGTAGTGAGAGCCTCTTGCAACAGCCTCCGCGTCCGCCGGACGCGCGGATCTTGTGAGGTTTCAGTCGAATGTTCGCTCATATCGCTCGTCCTCAGCACAATCCTATCATTAGTATACAGTTGACATTTAACTTACACCTGTTAGCGCATGACTTACAGATGTAAGTTAAGTCAGCGTTGGAAGCGCGATGATTTTATGAATACTTCAACGTCCCGCCCAAGAGATAAGCTAGCCGATACACAGGCAAGGCCGTCAGTTGTTGCGCTACTGGTTAAGGCGATTCAGGTTGTTGCGATCGCAATTCTTACCCTTTCTCTATGGCCGCTTTACGCCATAGCTCGCTGCATCTGGTATCGGCCACCGAATGTGCCCCACGCAGCGCAGGTCAAGCGTTACCTAGGGCTGGCGTGGTCTGTCGTGCCCACCGAGCCAGGTCTGTCACGGCAGGCACGAATTTGGCTAACGCTCAGCATTAGCCACAAACTGCTGATGACGCCGCTGAATGGTCTAGCTTGGCTGCTGGATGAGCTGCTGTATGGGCACAAGCTAAACGCGACGAACGTGGTGGCTCCGCTGTTTGTGATTAGCGGTGGACGCAGTGGTAGCACCCAAATGACCCGCTACATCGAAGCCGATCCCACTGTGACCGCTCCCAACTTGCTGCAGTGCATGTTTCCGTATCTGTGGCTATGGCAGTTAGCGCCGCGCACCATTGGCCGACTCATAACCCCTAAAAAAGTGCGTACAATGCTGGAGTCAATGATGCCACCCGAACTGCTCGAACGGCACGAGCTGGATCCGTTCAAGGCAGATACCTTTGACGGGGCACTGCTCTCAGGGCATCTCAACCCGCTCTCACCTTATTTGGGGCCACAGGTTGCGGCGCAGGAATTGAACTTTGCAGCCTTCGCGCCGCAGGATCGCGTTCGGATGGAGCGTGACGCTGTAGCGCTTATTGACCGCATTGGGCGCAAGCAACGGCTGTTTATCGGTGATTCAAAAGTAGAAAAACCACGCCGTCTCTTTATCAAGGGTCACTTTCTTTGTGCTGCAGAAGCCCTTGAGCGTCACTACCCAGATGCGGTTTTTCTGACGCTTGTGCGCAATCCGGCCCAACGACTGCAAAGCGGCATCAATTATCTGCGGGCCAATCCCAGCGATCCTGCTATGGGGCCGACCCCTTGGGCATGGCTGTCTGCATGGCTGCTGCAAACGGAAAGCGACTACTGCCGGATTGAGCAAGCGTGGTATTCACAAAAGAGCGGTGCACGTCGGGTTGTAGTGCGTTTTGCCGACTTCGTTGCTGACCTGGAAGGAACGATGCAACAGGTTTATGGGGAGTGTTTAGACCAAGACCAACTGCCGCTGCATGTACCGCGTATGCATCCTCCGCGAAATCGCAAACATTACACCGTCAATCGTTCCCTCGCTGAGCTAGGCATCGATGAGCACGAACTCCGTATGCAGTTGGCTGATTATGTGGCTTGGTGTCAGCCCCAGACGAAGGAGTCTTTGTCATGAGAGGCGTTGTCATCACTGATTTGATGCGAGCATTACGCTATCCGTGGCGAGGTGAAGGCTGGTTCTGGCAAATGCTGCCGCTGGCCCTCTTGCAGCTCGTTCCTCTGATCGGCCAAATCATACTGGTTGGCTACGGACAGGCCGTCGTACGCGCGATCTATCGCCAGCAGCACGATCTGCCGAGACTGCATCTACGCAGATCGTTGGTAGACGGTTTGCGATTGACCGGTGTCGGGTTCGTCTACGGTTTGCCAGTAATTCTGATGGTGCTACTGGCATTTAGCACCAGCGATACATCCGAGGCTAAAGCGTCAGGCGGCATACCTGCCATTGTTTACCCAGCCATCATGCTCATCTACCTGCGCATCAGCAGCGAGATTATCAAACGGCGACCAGCACTGAAGTCGATTTTCTCCTTAATTAATCGAATCATTAGCGCGATCTTCGGCATGTACATCATTCTGAGACTGTACGATCTGTTGGTAACCCTGCAAGGGGGGGGGACCGTTCAGCGCAATACGGCTAGACGGAACGGCATTGATGACGTTGCTCTTAGCCTCTGGGCTGTCCGCGATCATCGCTGTGGCACTGCTCGTGTCTGGGGTTCGGTTCACTATCACAGGCAGCGGTTTACTCAAGCCGAATACAACGCTGCAGCTGATGATCGCAAATCTGAACGTGACCGCACGCTTCATGGTTACGGTTTGGTTGTTAGCCGCAGGCATGGCGATTGCTGCGGCGATCGGTATGGTGTTTCTGCTGGTGTCGGGTTTGTTACTTATAGTCGCTGGCAATGTATCCATTTGGTCCCTCACGGCACAATATGCCACTCAAATTGGGATCAGGCCTTCGCCAGCCTGCGTTTAAGAAGCCTCGAAAGTGAGTTTGCCAACCGTATTAGCCTTTAGGGATGACAAGGCACCTGTACCCTATTGTTGCTGGTAGCCCTAGCGCTCAAGGTACAAAAGAAA
>JBAUJD010000336.1:0-5826 GCA_049683515.1 Thermosynechococcaceae cyanobacterium
GTTTAAGGATGCAGCCCAGCATTTTAATCTATCCCTGAAAGCCAATTCAAATGATCCAGAGGCTTTGATTTATTTGAACAATGCTCTGGCGGTAGATAATTCATTGTTAATTGCTGCGGTAGTTCCCATTGGCAGAAATGTAAATGTCGCCAAGGAGACGCTGCGCGGTATTGCCCAGTCTCAATATGAGATCAATCAAAGGGGTGGGATTAAGGGTAAGCGCCTGCAGGTTCTCATTGTCAATGATGAGGATGATCCAGAGTTAGCAAAGGCTTTGGCGATCAAGTTGGCTCAAAATCCTAGGGTTTTAGCCGTCGTTGGGCACGAATCGAGTCAGGCTGCGATCACAGCGGCTCATGTCTACAATCGCCACGGCATCGTGATGGTCTCTCCCAGCGCCTATGCCCAAGAGCTGACGAATGCTGGTCGCTTTATTTTCAGGACTACACCCAACAGTCGTGTTATGGCAGACCGACTCGCTCAGCTTGCGAACCAAAAGATACCGAACGCAAAGGTAGCAATTTGCTATGACTCTACAGCCCCTGATAGTCAATCTTTTAGAGATGACTTTGTCGCCGCGATTTATGCAGCAGGGGGTACGATGACTCAAGCAACTTGTGATTTTGCCTCTCCCAATTTTAACCCGTACTCCATCCCCTCCCAGGCTGTTCGTGATGGTGCGACGACTTTGCTGCTAGCACCGGCGCTCAAGAATCTCAACCAGGCTATTGCCGTCATGAAAGCCAATCAAGGACGCTTGGCGATGATGGCTAATCAATCTATGTATACCTTTGATACCCTACAGAAGGGGCGTGCTTCGGGGACTGATATGACCCTTGCCGTGCCCTGGGATGCAGCTCATTCTCAAAGTAAAACCTATTCTTTAGATGCCAATAAACTTTGGCAAAGTCAAGGAAGCTGGCGTACTGCAATGGCTTATGATGCCACCCAAGTTATTGGCAAAGGTCTCTCAATGGGAGCCAATCGTCAAGTGCTACAACAGGCACTTGCCAATCCTGGATTTAAAGTAGAGGGTGTGACGGGGAGCGTTGAGTTTTTGCCCACGGGCGATCGCAACGGAAAAAGTGAACTCGTCAATATCCTGCCGGGGAAGCGTTCGGGCATTGGGTTTGATTTTGTAACGTTTAAGCCCTAGAGAATAAGCAGTAGAATAGCTTTGGCTTCTAAAGCTGATTCCTGTTGAAGAAATTGAAAACTAAAAATGCAACGGTATCTTCAAGTTCTGAGGCTCTTTTGGTCAACTGCGATCGCCGCCGAAATGGAGTACCGCATCAATTTTGTACTCGCCGCTCTGAGCAGCTTTGGTGGCCTCTTAGGGAGCTTATTTAGTCTCTCGTTATTTTATCCCCAGGGGGCTGACAGCAGCGTCGATACATTTCAGGGCTGGTCTTGGCCCGAAGCCCTCCTGGTTCTCGGAATCTTCACTCTGTTGCAGGGCATTTCTGCCACATTTTTAGTGCCGAACCTGAACCGAATTGTGCGCCATGTTCAAGACGGCACCCTCGACTTTATTTTGCTCAAGCCCATTAGCAGTCAGTTTTGGCTCTCGACCTACTCCGTCTCGCCTTGGGGGTTGCCTGATGTAGCCTTTGGACTATTGCTGGTGGGCTATGCCGGGACTCGTTTAGGTTTGGGGTTGCCGCAATATCTGGGCAGTCTCGCTCCCATTGCCCTCGGCATCATGATTCTCTATAGCCTGTGGTTTATGTTGGGGGCCACTAGCATCTGGTTTGTAAAAATCTATAACGTCACCGAAGTACTGCGTGGCCTAGTCGAGGCGGGGCGTTATCCCATTGCGGCTTACCCGGCGGCCTATCGCATCTTCTTTACCTTCATTGTACCGGTGACGTTTTTGACCACCGTTCCGGCAGAGGCGATGCTACAGCGATCCGATGGAGCTTGGCTGTTGGGGTCTTTTGCATTGGCGGTGGTCCTCTTCATCGTTGCGAATCGCTTTTGGACCTTCGCCCTCCGCTTTTATACCAGCGCCTCTAGCTAAGCAATGATCGGGAGGAGCAAAAAATTCTACTTTAAGAGTGGCCCTAGCCGATCTCTCAAGATATTCAAAAGGGGCTGCACCCCCCCTAGACCTTCAACAACGGGCTGTGCATCCTCCCCATAGGCTTTAAGCTGGTTGAATTGGCGGATCAGCTTGACGAGGCGATCGCCCTCTACTTCAACTTCTGGGGTGGGGTACTCTTCGAGCGTATCAATGATCGTAATTTGCTGATCTTGACTGGCATCTAAAATCAGTGCGGATCGAAGCGCTTTATGATTAGCGCGATCTGTCGGGGTATGAATGACGTCCCCGGCCTCTTTAAGCAACAGTTCTCCTGGCACACTGTTGAGTAGACGATCAAGCTGCACCGGATTTATTGCGGTTGAGCGAGTCAGCCCCGCCTGAATCTGATCGGGATCTTGCTTTGATGCCTTGAGATAGCTGCGCAGCTTTCGTGTGGTTTTGCCCGTCTCTGCAAACTGGCGCAGATCGCTAACCGGGAGTGAGCGCGAGATGGGGCCATAGTTAATACGCACCTTTTCTGCCGCGAAGGTGAGGTTGGCACTCAGGCAGACTGCGACGCCAGCACCGACAAGTAAATTACGGATAAATTTCAGGGGCACATTCATGGCGTAATCTCATTGGCTATTCTTTCTTAAACTTCAGGACCGCTGCGGCTATGAGAAGTTCCTGATGTTGTCTTGTGCAGGCGTTGAACCTTAAATTGAACCGATCAAATCTAGCCAAAGCTAGACTTCTGCCTACACTATTAATCAGTGACCGAGGGAAAATCTGATGAAATGGCAAGCAGGTCGTCGTAGCAGTAACGTAGAAGACCGTCGGGGCAGCGGTGTTCCGACCGGAGCGGTAGCAACGGGTGGATTGGGCACCATTGTCCTAGCTCTTATTGTGATCGCTCTGGGGGGTGATCCAAGCTTTCTGCTCGATCAGAACCCCTCATCAACGTCAGGGCCGGGGACAACCACCAGCCGCGCTCGTTCCTCAGAAGAAGATCAGCTTGCCGATTTTACCTCGGCAGTTCTGGCTGACACTGAAGACACCTGGAATGTTCTGTTTCGCAAAATGGGCCGCACCTATCAAGAACCGAAGCTTGTCCTGTTTACAGGGGCGGTTGAATCGGCCTGTGGTTTTGCTCAGGCTGCGGTGGGTCCGTTCTATTGCCCAGGCGATCAAAAGGTTTATATTGATCTGAGTTTCTATCAAGACCTGAAGACCCAGCATCAAGCTCCTGGCGATTTCGCCCAAGCCTATGTGGTGGCTCACGAAATTGGTCATCATGTCCAGACGTTGCTGGGCATTTCGCAGCAGGTACAGGTGGCAAAACAAAGAGTCGGTGAGGTGCAGGGCAATCAGCTTTCGGTGCGACAAGAGCTACAGGCTGATTGCTTCGCAGGGGTGTGGGCGCACCACGGTCAAAAAGAGCGCCAAATTCTAGAAGAAGGGGATGTGGAAGAGGCGCTCAATGCAGCTTCTAGTATTGGCGACGATCGCCTGCAGCGGCAGGCCAGAGGCTATATCTCACCGGAATCTTTTACCCACGGTAGTTCAGAGCAGCGGGTGCGCTGGTTTACCCAAGGTATTAAAACCGGGGATATCAATCAGTGCAATACCTTTGAGACGTCAAAATTATAGGATTCATGCGAAGTCTGAGCGCCAGAGGTGTATAGCCCGTTTAGCAAGCTCTCTCTGGCGAGATGCGATCGCATTAGGTGTCCATTCCTCAGCAAGAATTGATTGTGTCAGCGTGTAGACGCTCTTTTGGTACTCTTCTTGCTTAGTTGAATAGGCTTCATTACCAATTCGACGATTAATAGGAGGTTCCAGCGGTACTAGGTTGCCCAGACGGTAGACCCACTCCTCTAGTTCAGGATCAGTAAAATCTTGTCGCCAGCTTTCATTGGGAGATTCTGGAAGGATATGTTCAATTAAAAAACTATCTTCTGTGATCTCACGCCCAGATGCATCAGCTTCAAGCTTGAAGAGAATGTACTTCGCTACTTTTTTCTTCTTCCCTTTGGTTGAGACTGAGAGCAATTCAAAGTCTTGTGAAAATTTTTCGTCTGATACATAAACAGAACGCAAGAATCCAAAAACTTGCTTGGGGCTATTGATCTCTTTGTTGGTGATTGCAATCGCTGCTTTGTTATAAAGTTTTTCTAATTCATTTGGATTGAGGCTACTTACAATGGTATATCGAAAAGATAAAACCGTTACTAGCTTAAGTAGTCGGGTGAAGTTGTCAGGTGAGAAGGATTGATATGCCGCAAATAAAGCTGGATAAGCTTGCTTGACTCCAAATAATTTTAGTTCGCGAACAAAAGGTTTATTCTTAGGGATGTCACGCCAAAATTCATCATTAGAATTGCCCAAGGCAATGAAGAGACTACTATAATCTTCTAAGTGGTCCAGTAAATCAAATGCTTGTTGCGCTGTTTTGACAGACTGGCGAACAAGTTTGAAGAGTCTTTCTCGCCTCACTCGTGTGTATTGAAGGCTCAAGTAATAACGTAAGAACTCTGGGAATCTCTCCATCTGAACAGTGTTGATGATTCTCCTCCACTGTCGTTGAGCTGCGGACAAGTCATCCGGCCCTTGAAATAAAGAGAACAGGTAATTCTTTAAAAGGTCCGTCGCACTTAGATCTATTCCTCTTGCATTTAATGTTTCAAATACCGTGTAGGCGTTTAGCTCATCTTCTACATTGATTTGAATAAAGAGAAGCCTGCGAGCAATGATTTCAGTCAAAAAGGTGGCTAGCTTTTCACCACTGATAGAAATTTCTTCTAGGTTTCCAAGATGCACAGAGAAATACTCGAAAGCTTGCCACAATAGTTGATTGGATTTAGATAGGGAACGGATATTAAGCGGCGATCTTAAATTAATCAGATTGCTTTGGTAGAAATCATTGTTGTTCTCATTTAAAATCAGCTTACTAGAATATCGCAGTGAGCGTGGATCGCGATCACTCAAATAAGTCCGTTTCAGAATATCTTGCCGTTCTCTATTTTGGGGGCCGTCTTCTTCCCCTTTATCAACCAGTAACCTAATCTTTTCAATGACAGCGATCGCTAAAATGCTGAGCGTCGCTAATCTTTGTTGACCATCAATAATGGTAAATTCTTTGTCTGATGTGTCATTACTTTGTAAAACCAGCGCCCCCATATAGTGGCTAGCATTCGGCTCTTCATGAAGAACCAAGATATCTTGCCAGAGGTCTTCCCAGTTCTCTTCTTTCCAAGAGTAGTCACGCTGAAAAGGCGGCACTCGGTATATTTTGCCATTGCCAATAAGATCGCCAAAACTCGTTGTACGAGTGTCGAGTAAGTTCATTCGGGCCATATTGTCAGGTCACTCGAAGCGTACCTTCCTACGGTATCAAGAAAACTACTTGAAAGTCTCTCAGGTTGACATTCTGGCAACTTCCTCAAAGGCTTCGGCTGCTTTGGCAGTGGCGTCTACGTCGAAGAGCTGGGATGCGATCTCATCTGACACTGTAAAGGCATCAAATCCTTGCGCGGCTAAACACACAATATCTTCGATATCCCGGATGCTGGTCACCAGTAGATGCATCAACTGCCAAGGTCGTTAAGCATTTGCTGCATCTGCGCTAAATCTTTGCGCCCATTGCGCCCTAAATCGGTAGTGCCGTATTCTTTAGGCAAGGTGTCCTGATCATAGATTCGATATTTAGGGTATATTGCCAGCAGCCATCTCAGGATAGTGACGTGATCCATGCAAAACCTGACGCTGTTTGGTCAGCCCGAAGGCAGTATTACACGCATGCG
>JBAUJD010000337.1:0-5049 GCA_049683515.1 Thermosynechococcaceae cyanobacterium
GGGACAATAACTTCCTGCTCTCCAAAGCTTTCAGTTTCATCCCGGTAATCGAATATTCGCCAAGAGACTTCTGTTTTTTGCCAAAAGACCTAGCTGCTTCACTAGCTGGGTCTTTTAGTATCTTTGGCATCGACTTAGAACATAGCTACCTCCAATGTGTACCAAAGAGTTGGACATCTATAGAAGTATAGGGGTGGGTTCTAAAAAGGAAAAAAGTAGATCTCTGTATCGATTTACTCCCCCAAACGACCATTACTTGTAATAGTCGTTTGCAGCCTTCAGCCCTTTTTGTATTCCCTACCTAACTACAGATTTGAGGTGAGACTACCACTTAGCCGAACAAGCTTCAATGCGCTCCTCACCCTGCCAAGCATTACTTTAAGAGACAAATACGCCGGAGTTACAGGCAAAACCATACGCCGGAGTTATAGGTGCCTTACTCATCGATACGCTGGAGTTACAGGCAAAACCATACGCCGGAGTTATAGGTGCCTTACTCATCGATACGCTGGAGTTGCAGGCAAAACCATACGCCGGAGTTATAGGTGCCTTACTCATCGATACGCCGGAGTTGCAGGCAAAACCATACGCCGGAGTTATAGGTTATGAGGTAAATTAATACGCCGGAGTTTTAGGTAATAGTTAACAAACGTTAAGTGCCGCCCCGAAACTCCTATTCTCTCGATGAGGCTGATAAAATCATCAAAAATTCTCAAAAGAAAGCGTGAGTATCGAAAGTGAGTATCGAGAATCAGATAGAAATCCAATTTCCGGTAGACGGGCAACTTCTCAGAGTTATGCCTAGAGCTGGAGTCTCCGTTAGGAATCCAGATGTTCAACTTCCTACTCTCCGCTCTGATAAAAGCGGTTTCTATTTAGAAATGAAAATTGAGGGAAGTGGTGAGGATGATAGCGAGATAGCCGTCACTAGACGTATCCCGCTCAATGACCTAACAACAGAGGAGTGGGAAGACCTCAAACAGCAGTATGAGGAATTCGATTTTAACTCCTGCGTTGGAAAAGGTCTCAATAAAGGCTTAGAGAAAATTCAAGATCGGAAAATTCAACGCTTATTCATAGCTCTCTTGACTTTTTTGAATCCTCGTCAAGTTGCGATTGTTTTATACCTATACAGAGAGGCTGCAAATCAAAAGAATGGTCCCACAGTTAGCTTCCGCTCAAACGACTTGCTAGAAAAATTGGGCTATAGCCGAACGAAAGATGGGGGGTTCCCATCTAAACTCCGTTCTCAGCTAAACAGAGACTTAGTTTCTCTACATCGAACAGACCTTGTGTTTGCCCAGTCCCTTCAAAAAGGGAAAAAACTTGGAGCAAAAGTTTTGATTAAGAGCGTCCTCAGAATTAAAGATTATGAAATTGACAATGTTCCACGAGACTTTGACTTGGCGAAGGCTGCTGATTATACCTATGAATTAGCTGACTCTTACACCATCTCACTTGAGTTTTTCGAGGGGCACGGTCGTACCGGCGATTATGTGCTGTTTGCAAACAGCATCGACTTTAAACAGAAGTTGGGCAGTAATTCTAAGAATGACTATTCCACAAAGCTTCTAATTTATTTAGCAAGTCGAATAAAGTGGGATAGGCTTGATGAGAATAAATATCTGTATATATCAAAGCCTTACTTGCTCAAAAGCCTGGATCTGCTGGGTAGTAATGCTTCTCGTAATAATCAGATTTTCTGGAGGACGGTCAATGAGCTAGTTGAAGATCAATATATTTTTAGCGCTCACGAACTACCCGGTAGCAATAAACAACCGTCAATTCAGTTTCATATAAACACAGAAAAAATTTGTTAAGCCTCGCCTTTTCCTAATCTAAATATAGATATTGAACCCCATCGAGACATCGAGACTTCCAGACAATAGAATTGAGTTTTTCCTTAGCGATGACGGAGATCGCATTTATACGGTGCGGGTGAAGCCCAAGATGTTCAAGAAGCTGACGGACCACGGCTATGACCAATGGGTCGCCGCCATCACGGGTGAACTGGGGACAGCCACCGAAACGGGCTTCGAGCTGGTAAATCCCTCGATCCAGGTCTTTGAGAAGAAAGCAAAGGCGGATGCCACAGCAGCACAGGAGAAAGCACCCACCCCAGACGCTAAGCCACCCTCAACGAACATGGCGACCGCCCCACCACTAAAGGCTGAGACTCCAGCCAAGGTAGGCAAAGGTAAGCATCTGCTTGATGGGGTGCGACTGAAGTAGACAGGCTAGCTCACGGTTGTAATTTTGCAATGTTCGGGTGCGAGTAAAAACACTCCGGTACTCAGTTGAATATGTTGGGCTGAGATGGCGCAAGCACTTCCAGCAGTGTAGTCTGCCATTCGTTGAGCTGATGGGGATCGAAACCTTCTCAAATTGAGCAATAGCACTATGCCAGACTTGAGGGCTTCAATGGCCTGCCTGATTTCCTCAAACGACCGTGGCATCAACACCAGGATCTGATTGTTGGAATATTTGCGGAATGGCACCAATTTGTCCACGATTTCATCACCCGCTAATTTAATAGGGTCAGGCTGCAGACTCTAATGTCTGTACCTGAAGTGTAGACACTTTGAAGAATAAAGTGTTCCGCCCGTAATCTACTGATTTCCTTTCAACCAATTCACCAAGTCAACCCTCTCCACAAAATCCAGCAGCGCCTCTCCCAAAGCCTCAGTCTGCTCCAACGACAACCCCTCGATCTGCGATCGCACCTCTGGCGAAATCTCCCCCAGACGCCGGGTAAGCTGGAGAAGGACGAAGGATCTATCTCCATCAAGATATATTGTCTAACGTCGCGCAACATGCTACAATCATGGCATGATTAAGAGCATCCGGCACAAAGGACTAAAGCGTTTCTTCGAGACCGGGAATACCTCTGGAATTCAGGCTAAACATGCTCAGCTTTTGCGCCAGCGGTTAGCGGTGCTCAATCGGGCCAAGTCTATTGATGACATCCGTTTCTTCCAAAACTACAATCTCCATCAGCTTCAAGGAAAAGAGTCACCTCGCTGGAGTATTAAAGTCAATGGAAACTGGCGACTAACGTTTGAGTTCAACGAAGCTGATATTTATGTGCTCGACTATGAGGACTATCACTGATGAGAATGCATAACCCACCGCATCCTGGCGAAATTATTGCCGATAGCTTTCTTGAACCCAATGGTTTGGGTATACGTGAGGTAGCGAGAAGCTTGAATGTAGCGCCTTCAACTTTTGCAAGGATTGTTCGGGGTGAAGGAGCGATTTCCCCTGAAATGGCGTGGAAGCTATCGGTCACGCTTGGGCCTTCTCCTGAGATGTGGCTAGGACTACAGATGGACTATGACCTCTGGCAAGCTGAGCAGACACAGGAACATCTCAAAAGTAAACCGCTACAGCTAGCGAGTTGAGCTGTTGGTTAGCAATGCTCCAACCCCGCCACACAAAACAAGCCCTCGCCCAAGCCAAGACGATCGCATCCCAACCACCCATCGATCTCACCCGCCCGGAGGTCCGAGGCATCACTATCGACGGCCCCACCTCCCTCGATCTTGATGATGCAATTTGGTGCGAAGAAACCGATACGGGCGCGATCATCCAGGTCCACATATCAGACGTAGCAGAGAGCATCCCCTTTGGATCGCCGTTGGATCAGGGTGCGATCGCAACCACCCAAACCCGATACCACCGTGAAGGCAACGATCCGATGCTGCCAAGAATCTTGAGCGAGAATGTCTTGAGCCTGCAGGAAGGCCAACCGAGGGCCACTCTCTGAATTAAGAACTTGGAGACGGCACCATCCAAATGGGTGGACTGCCATCAACCACCGCATGTGGCCCAGAAAAGAATGGATTCCGAATACCGGGCAGAAGCTGCACGTCAAAGATTTCATCTACGCCACTTTTGAACTCTAGTAGCCCAAGTTGAGTCTGGGTCTGCAAATCAACAATTGCAACCCCGCACTTGAGCGCATCAGGGCGATCGCTAATCGGCAGATTACCAAAGGTGTCACTTTCACGCGCTTTAGACAGCCCTACGAATGCATATTGACCCGCTATAGCCAACCCCCTAGGATATCCCGGCAACTCCACCACCGACTCGATTTCGCCTGAAGGTAAGTTTATCTGTGTTAACGCTCCCAGCCCTGAATTGAGAACCCATAATTGCCCCTGACTAATGCGCGGAGAATGGGGCATCGCCAACCCCTTTGCCACCACCTTGCCACTCGGAAGCTCTAAAACGCAGCCATCGATCGCTTTATTAGGCCGCCAGCCCCCCGGTGTATCGGTTTGCCCAAGCACCGTTGCATACTTAGGGGTTCCGTCCACCAAGGCAATTCCGTTGAGATGGCAGCGATCTTCAGAGGCTAAGGCACTGATAAAGGGCGGTTGCCATTGAGGCACAAAACTATAGTTATTATCCAAAGAGCACAGACAAGAAAATCGGGTGTTATTGACCACGAGTTGATCTGTACCCCAGGCCAGCTCATGAACAGCAATGTCGCCAGTATAATGGGCACCTCGAATTAAGAAACAAGCGTCGTGGGTATTGGGAGCGCCTACGTGAGGGGCTAACTCTGGTGCATTTTTGAGAAAGTAAATCCAATCTTTACCGCCGATGGCAATTTGATTGCGGCCCATCGCCACCCCCATCGCTCGGTCAAAATTATGGAACGAGATCTGAAGCGCATCATCATGAACGCCCAGCACCACAAGCTTCCCGGCTTGATAGGTAGACAGCAGTAGTGATGAGCCTAGTTGCTTTAGTAGCGATACGAGTTGATTAGGGTAGTCGTAGCTAACCTTTCGTTCTGCAGGGCTACTTGGGTCAAGGCTGCCTGAATCAGTGGTCTTTAACATCGGAATTTTCATCAATAACCAAATTAAACTTTGGTGAAGATCGTGATTTTTGAATTAAACGATGCGATACTAAATCTTGGCTTATGTATTCTATCTCATCAGAGTTTTAGATATTCAACGGGGAGCATCTCACCTTTGCGCTGAGTAAATATACTCAAGGACAGAATCTAGGAAAAAAGAGATATTGAAGGGGTCGTCA
>JBAUJD010000338.1:0-2246 GCA_049683515.1 Thermosynechococcaceae cyanobacterium
CAGGGCTGTGAACAGTCTACCGGGCAACGCAGCGGGTCGAGACTGGCTTTACGAAAGTGGGGATCTTCGCCATCATTGAGACTCACCATTAGCCAAGGTCTGCGGGAGGGGTAGCCTAGACTCGGTGCGATCGCAACGGCTGCATCAATGCCCTCTAACGCGGTTGCCACTACAGCCGGATCAGGGGCGACATCAATACAGTCTGCGCCAGCGAGGGTGTAGACCAGTGCCAAATTACGGATAACTGGTAAATGCTGGAAGCTGGCCCCGCAGATTAACTTAAACCAGTGCCCCTGCTGCAGAGCCTGGAGGGGATGCTCCATTACCTTTGTGGTGGATTCTATGGTCCTAAGCAGCCGCGATTAACTGTGACAAGGGTTGCCACCGGAAAGAACGACTCCCTCCGAGTTCAGCCACCACTTTGACTTGAGTATTGGTCTGGGTTAGATCACAGATATAGGCCAACTCTTGCTGAGATAAGCGCTTTGCGTCGTAGAGCCACAGAACCAGTCCTTTGGCCTGCGGCGGCAGTGTCTCAAGGTGATAGGTCAAAAAGGGGGGTAGATAATAAGTGCGAATGTTTTGCTTGCCGAGATGCGGAGGACGTACGCCATGCACCGCTGTCCAATAGGCGGCTAAATCGCCTACCCCTGGGGCAGAAACAAACTGAGTGGCATAACCAGCCGCCCGCAGGCGTCGTTTGTAGCGCCCTTCAAAGCCGCCTTCAGAAGGCACATAAACACCGACTGCGCCAGCGGATTCAACCGCTCGAATAAACTTTTTCCCAGTTGCGATCAGTGCCATAGTTGCATACAGGTAGAGATGTGTCACCACCTACAAATTACATGAATTTATCCCTCTGTGTCACAGCTTTGTTCTGATTCACAAGTTCAGGGTTGACAGTTTAGGGAACTGAACTGCTAAGATATTCGAGCTTGAGATATTTTGCTCTCAAGTTTTGCTTTTTACAGTGGGGCGTCGCCAAGCGGTAAGGCAGCTGGTTTTGGTCCAGCCATTCGGAGGTTCGAATCCTTCCGCCCCAGTTTCAAGGTCAGGTTTAAAGTAAGGTCGGGGGATCACTCAATTTGTGCTCTGCTGCCGGTTCCGGCTGGGCAGCCACTCAATATTATTTGGTTCAGTGAAGTATCCCCAAACGTTGGCTCTCGATTTCGACGGTGTGCTCTGCAATGGCCTTCGAGAATATTTTCAGACCACTTGGCGCACCTACTGCCAAGTATGGCCGACCTCAACGGGTAATCCGCCCGAAGAAGTCGCCCAGCCGTTCTATCGCCTCAGACCCGTCGTTGAGACGGGTTGGGAGATGCCGGTTCTGCTGCGAGCTATTCTAAAGGGCTTTCCGGAAGAGGATGTGCTGCGCGACTGGGTTGCCATTCGAGATCGCGTCATTGTTGAAGACGATCTCAATCCAAAGACCCTTGCAAAGCAGGTAGATACGGTTCGCGATCGCTGGCTCAATACCGATCTGGAAACGTGGCTCAGTTTGCACTCGTTCTATGACGGCGTGATTCCCAAACTGCAGGCGCTCGATCAGCAGCTACCGATCTTTATCATCACCACCAAAGAAAGTCGCTTTGTGAAAGCGCTGCTGGCGCAGGCCGGCATAACGATCCCAGATGAACGGCTATTTGGCAAAGACTGTCGCCGCCCCAAGGCCGATACGTTGCGTCAGCTTAATGCTCCTAAGCCCATTTGGTTTATCGAAGATCGGCTGGCGACACTACAAACCATCAAACAGCAGCCCGATCTGCTCGAAACCCGTCTCTTTTTGGGAGATTGGGGCTACAACACGGCTCAGCAGCAGCAGGCTGCAGAACGTGACCCTAGAATTCATCGACTGTCCCTAGCGCAATTTCAGCAAGACTTCTCCGCCTGGATTTAGAGCGACGTGGCTTTGACGACTAGGGGCGTGCTCAAGATAGCAACGATGAGCGCAGCGGCATTCTGGCTGTGCTCATCGTTGCCCCGGCCCAAAAATGAGTCATAAATCTAGACGATGTTTATCAATTAGGAATATTTACCTAAAAAAATTAATATTTCCGTTTATAATCTTTACAGGAATAACCAAGGGTTATATCAATAAAAAGCTGATTTTTACTCGATTTTCCCTGGATTCTTCTATTTGTCCTATCTGAGCCGTTTGAATGAAGCCACGGATACTCGTGATTGATGACGATCCTGCGATCGCAGAATTGGTCGCTATTAACTTAGAGATGGCTGGCTACGAC
>JBAUJD010000339.1:0-3130 GCA_049683515.1 Thermosynechococcaceae cyanobacterium
CCTATGCACAGGGCAAATATCGGGGTCTACCTGTTACGTTTCAAATCACCAAAGCACCCATTGTGAAGCCCAACTATAACCTCAAATATCGGGGTATTGCTTACTGCACCGATGTCCCCACGCAGGCGAAAAAGCCTGAAGGGACTGCGAGGGTACCGTCCAAGGACATCAAAATCCCAGTGTTGCCGCTTTCAGAGCGCTCTCGCGCCTTAATGGCAGGTCATCGTCAATCCATTCGGCAGCGCGAGCAAGCCATGCTCACTCGTCTAGATGAGGAAATCGGTTTGGATACTGACAAGGCTGCTCATTATGAAAGCCATATCCAAGGCAAGTTCCGTCATAACTTCGTCGAGGACTATGACCGCAGTAAAGCTGCTATGAGCTGATCGGTGGTGCTGCATCGGTTTCGCCTGTTCAGTGTCTCCATCCAAAGGGGAACAGAATGAAGGCATTCAGTAATGGCAACAACTTTCTATTTCACCCTGCTAACTGAAGACGGGGGTGAGAAGCTTGAGCATTATTGTGCGTCTTGATGCTAGCTCAATGCTGGACGCCTAAGTAGGGTTGCTGAAACAGTCATCTCAAAAAGAGACCATCACTGCATCGCTGAACCGTGCCTTGATCAGTCTCGCAACCAATCGCCCTATAATCCAGATACTGCTTAGTAGCAACTGCCTTAATTGCGATCGCAAGCCTCAAACCCATGCCTCCATCGAAACCCTTTAAAAGCCCCACCACCGTCAACTTAACCCACGGCGATAGCGGTCCAGAGGTCAGAGAACTACAGGAATATCTTGAACACTTTGGTTATCTGCGGTGGATAGCCTCAGACCCTCAGGCCCCAGAAACGCTGCAGGCGATCTCAGACCTACCGCAGGCAGAGCCGGAGCTGTTTGATGATGCCACTCTGGAGGCACTGCACAACTATCAGCAATTTCTGGGACTGCCGATCAGCGATCGCTTAGATGAAGCCACTGCTGTTGAGATGAGTTTGCCGAGATGTGGTGTTCCTGATCAGGCCCAGGTTGCGGGGTTGGGCGACTTCGTTGCTGCCGGTAACCGGTGGCCTAAAACTGACCTCACCTACGGGTTTCAGGAATTTACTGCTGAACTCACGCCGCAGCAGATTCGTAGTGCAATAGCATCGGCCTTCCGGCTTTGGAGTCAGGTGACCCCTCTTAGATTTCAAGAAGTCGCCATCACGAGCAACCCCGACATCATCATTCGCTTTGTCTTAGGCAATCACAACGACGGCACCCCCTTTGATGGCGTCGGCAACGTCTTGGCCCATGCCTTCTCGCCCCCACCCAACGGCGGCAGTCTGGCAGGCGATACCCACTTCGACGACGCCGAAACCTGGAGCGTCACCATTCCGGCTACTGGCACTGATTTAGTCACCGTCGCCGCCCATGAATTTGGTCATGCCCTTGGGCTGGCCCATTCACCCGTGCGCGGAGCGCTGATGGCCCCCACCTATCGAGGACCGCAGCGATTTCTGACCCAGGATGATATGGATGGTATTCAGTCTATCTATGGTGCCTCTGCAACGACTCCGTTCACCGATGTCACCCGTGATATTTACCGTCAAGAGATTCTCGATGCCGTCGCTCTTCGATTTATTTCAGGGTTCGCAAATCGCACCTTTCGCCCCCAAGACCTCCTCACCCGTGAACAGCTTGTTTCGATGAGCTTAGAAGCCTTGAAAACGCTCTCCGGGGTAACCCTACCGATTCCGACTCAGGTGAGCGAAAAACCCTTCCCTGATGTCGGCACCGCCCGCTGGAGTGCGCCCAAGATTGCCTTTGCCAACGCCAATCGCATCGTGAATGGCTATGCTGACGGCACCTTTCGCCCCACGCTGACGGTGACGCGAGCTGAGATGATGGCGGTGCTGCGCCGCACCGCAGAGTTTGCTAAATCACAGCTTGGCTTCAATCCACTCCTGACTCGAAAGCAAACGCCTTTTATCTTCAGCGACATTACCCGTCACTGGGCTGAAGATGTGATTCGACAGATGTCGGGGTATGGCGGTGTGGCTTCGCCCCTCAATGAGCAGGGACGTGCATTTTTCCCGAATCAGCCTGCCCAGCGCAACTATGGCGCAGCCGCAACCCTACGGATGCTGAACTGTGTACGGGCTGAGTCTACTTAATAAGGATATCGAAGAGGAGCTTATCTTTTGTTTGATTGGACCTATGGCAGCAATTCGGCGGTTGTAAGTGAGAGGTCTGGGAACACCTGCGAGTGAATCTTATCAGTACCCACAAAATCCTGTTCCTCGTACCATCCGTCAGTCAGAGTCAGTACGGTAACTTTTACGCTTAATGGATCGACAATCCAGTACTCAAGAATGTTTAGGACACAAGATTCAGCTCTCTTCGAGCGGTAGTCAGTCTTTTGGGTCGATGCACTAACCACCTCTACAACGAGAAGCGGAGGAGATTCATTTAATCGAATCAGGGCTTCTCGATCCTGAAGCCCCTGCCATTGCTCTTTTTGCATCACCACCACATCTGGGATGCGGGCTGTATCCCACCGTCCCCCTCGAGGAGATTGAATACCAATGGTTCCCTGAGACAGAGCAATCCAGTCTTTCTGTAAGCGCTCAATTTCAAGGTCAAAGACCCGTTCTAAAAGCTTAATGACGGCTCCGTGCTGACCGCTTCCTAATGCCACCGGGGCCAATTCTCCATCAATTAGCTCATATAACGTATCCGTACCAACTTCGTAGGCGAGGTAGGTTTCCAGTGTTAGTTTTTGACCTTGGTCAGGGGTTGCAAGCATCACTGAACTAGCCTTGAAAGATACCTTCAGTCTAATCGGAGGCTGAGCGTTTTGCTCAGTGTGAACAAGAAACAGAGTCGTCGATGCTAAGATACAACTGGCTATAAAAATTTGCTTTGCCTGTGGTGCTGGTTGTTACATCGCTGGAGCTTTAGATGGTTCTTGCGCTTCCCCAACCTGAACAAAAAGTACAACTGTCGGGCATTACCCTATTTAGAACTAGTGCGTGAATTTAGGCAGTGGCTTCAGACCCTGTAAAGTCCCGGCATCAATTTTAAGATGACGTCTGGAGTAGCCCCTCTTACCCCAGCTAGATTAAATCACCTGACGCGTCGGGATCTGATGC
>JBAUJD010000340.1:0-2096 GCA_049683515.1 Thermosynechococcaceae cyanobacterium
GTCTTAGCAAAGCTGGGTACCTATGGCCTGATCCGATTTGGTTTGCAGCTTTTTCCTGACACCTGGAATGTCGTGGCTCCAGGGTTGGCGGCAATTGGCACGTTTAGTGTGATCTATGGAGCGCTCAGTGCGATCGCACAGTCCGATATCAAGCGCATGGTGGCCTATAGCTCCATCGGACACATGGGCTACATTATGGTGGCTGCCGCAGCAGAGAATACCTTAAGCGTGACGGGTGCGATCGCCCAAATGGTTAGCCACGGCTTGATTTTGGCTCTATTATTTCATCTCATCGGTCTAGTGGAAGCCAAGGTAGGCACCCGTGATTTAAACAAGCTCAATGGCCTCATGAACCCGATTCGAGGCTTACCAATGGTGAGTGCTCTGTTGATATTTGGGGGCATGGCGAGTGCGGGAATTCCGGGACTAGTAGGCTTTATTGCCGAGTTTATGGTCTTTCAAGGCAGCTTTAATCGCTTTCCGATTCCGACGCTGTTGTGCATTATTGCCTCTGGCCTAACAGCGGTATATTTTGTAATTTTGATTAACCGTACTTGCTTTGGTCGTCTTGATAATCAAACGGCTTACTATCCCAAGGTCACTCTGCCAGAGCATACCCCGGCTTTTATTCTTACGGCTCTGATCCTGATTTTAGGGCTACAGCCGATGTGGTTGACGCGCTGGAGTGAGAATACAGCAGATGCGATCGTTGCTAGGGGTCCGCAGACGAGTGTTGTGGCTGGGGTTCCTTTTCGTGAGTTGGATCGCAAAGATAGAATAGCGATCGATAAATTTGAAGTCTCTGAGGCCATCCCCCCTAACTTCTCTTTTAATACTGCTAGAGGGGAGTTAGAGGCATAATTCTCGCGTTTTCTCCCCCATGCTCAATATTAAAATCCACACTTCAAAAACACCATGATTCAAGCCGCATCTCCCCCCACTACTCTGCCGCCCTCGACCCACCAGTTCGCAGACATTATTCACCGACTCGAAGCCGGGGGCGCAATGCTGCCCGACTCCCCAGAGAATCTGATGCAGATCATCGGCCTCTACAAAGCCTATGCTGTGCCAATGGATTTCTACTGGCGCGACCTGCTCTATATTGCCGAACACATTTTTCTAGAACCACTGCCCTTCTTTAAATACTTCCTGCCCCAGTCCTACCTTGATTTGCCCAATCACTACGCTGGCGAAGGGGCCGACCTGCGTGTCTGGCGTGGCGAAGCCACCGCCCACCCTGAGCTGCTGGCCTTCATGGAATCCGGTGAAACCCGGAAGATGCCGAAGCTGCTCCACCACCTTTGGCACGATCGCATCAACATGGAGTTTGCTGAAGAATGTATGCGGGCCATGCTCTGGCACGGTCGCGATATGGGCATGGGCCAGTTTGATACCTTCCTCGATTCTGAAGAATATCGAGCCAATGCTGATCGAGCTATCCGCGCCTTTTTCGCGAAGAATCCGGTCATGATGGGCCTGTATAAGTTATTCCCAGAGATGTTTTTAGAGCAGTGCCGGCAGATGTCGTACTACTCTAATCTGGGCCTGTTTTGGGAGGTGATGGCCCCCGTGTTCTTCGAGATGTCTGATCTCTACGATGAGGGCAACATTAGCACCGTTCCGGAAGCGATGGACTTTTTGGTGAATGGGATCTTTGCAATTGCAGGTCGCCCCATTTACCACCACGTTTATGTTGGGGATGAATGCTATGAAATTATCCCCAAATCTAAAGGCTTCATGTGGCTTTACGAAGCGGCACTCCCTTACGTGGAAGCTGTTTTCTACCGCACAGCCCCTTTCCGGGGCACTAAGTCCTATAACGCTCAGGTTGGACAGGTGCCCTCAGAGCAAAAGGACTTTCATTACGGTAGTTGGTATGCCGAGGTTTTCCCCGTGGGGACTGCGGGGATTCCCCCCACCCAGCTCATGCAAGATATGCTTCATTTTCTGCCCGACTACCTAGTGGAGTACTACCAACAGTACTGTCGAGGTGAAGATGACATGCTGATTCAGTTGGGCATTAGCTTTCAGCGTTCGATGTACAATGTCACCTCTGCTGTGATTCAGGCACTACGGTGTGCGCTACTTTACCCCCT
>JBAUJD010000341.1:0-2950 GCA_049683515.1 Thermosynechococcaceae cyanobacterium
AATAGAACTATAAAGAAGATAAATGGCAATAAAAGCATTTATATTCCCTAAAAAACCAAAAAAGGTTTTTAATTCAATAAAATGGAGGGATTTCTATGAAAACCCGTCGTTTGTCTTGGATGACCACCTCTCTAGCCTGCATGGGTATTGTAGGTGCTTCGTTGATTGCCCAAGCAGCTTGGGCCTCTGAGCCAAATCCAAGTGCTGAGCCATTAAGTCAGCAAACTCCATCTCTGCAACTTCCCGATAACGGAACCGTGAGTCAGTCTCCTTTAGAAGGCGCTCAGCTTGGTCAATCTACTCGCTCTGGTCCCAGCTACATCGGCATTGGGGGTAACTTTGGTGCCATTGGCGATACTTCTGTCGGGGAAGATAGCCTGATTATTTACAGCAAAGTTGGCCTAACTGAGTTTTTCTCGGTTCGTCCTGCTGTTGTCACTGACTTTGACAATGATGCCACCTTCTTGCTTCCTGCTACCTTTGACTTTGCGCCCATTAAAGCAGGCAAGATTGGTCAATCTGAAGTTCGGTTTGCTCCTTATCTCGGAGGAGGCATGGCAGTCACTACCGAAGGTGACTTTGGCCCGATGGTCACTGGCGGGATTGATCTTCCCCTCAATCGCAGTTTTACTGCTACAACAGGTGTGAATGCTGCGTTCCTTGACGAGACTGATTTTGGGGTCTTTGTCGGTATCGGCTATAACCTCAATCGTTAGTGTGGAGAACAGAGGATCATCTGATCCCACTTTGGTCTTGGTGATTGCAGTTGCGATCTCCAAGACTTCTTCTTGATGGTGCTAAGGAACCGTTCGGGATTAACTTACCGGATTTCTGAGTCTCCATACGCTTTGGCTGCATGGTTTCAGTCAACCAAACTCGGTGACTTATTTACGAACGAATCCTAAATGCCATGCTCAGAAAGAGATGAATCAACTGACGACCCTAGATGTTTGGGAAATCTCGCGATTTTCCTGATCTGCAATGAGGTCGCTCTCTGAATCAAGTTCTATGGAGGTGCTGCGGTTGATGGCCCGCTCCAGCAACAGATTGAGCGCTGTGCGGATGCCAATAATGACCATCAGACGCCCGATATCTTCCCATTGGCTGGAGTTCATGGTTTTGAGGATGGTCGCACCGACCAGAAAGCTAAGTCCCAAGGAGAATGCATACCCCATTTCTAGACGGCCTTGTTGAAAGGCAGTCGGTGTATGCGCTGTGAAGAGAGAATTCTTGAGAAAGATGAACAACGCTTTGCTAATCCCGACTGAGATCACAAATAAAGCTAGCAACTGACATAGGCTGATTAAGAGTGCGTTGAGCACTACCACCGCAGCGGCCATTGTCTCTGCGATTGACTCAATGGATTCAATGGGCATGTTAGATTGCTCTCTCGTTGAAGACCTTAAGGTATTATTCCCGGATGGCGAGCGGGTTTTCCGTTGTTCGGGTCTGTCATTTGCACGTTAAAGATAGGGGTTTCGACGAGGTGGACCGTTGTTGATGCAATAGCAACCCTTCCCTCCATTGCCTCTATCTCATCTAAAATGCGAGTAAAGAGCAGATCTTTGGTGATGCGACGTTTTTTATAGCTGACCACATAGCGCACTGTAAACTCGATCCAGTTATCGGTGGCCGTGAGGGTTACCATCGGTTCAATCCTGGCATCTTCAATTAAATACTTGTGGACCATTCCATTCCAGAAATCCTGGGCCTGGGGAATGTATTCCCCCGCAATGTCTTGGGCTGCTTGATTCAGCATTTTGCGCGCTAAATGGTGGTCGCCGCCGTGTTTAATCGGCACTTTAATCTCATCCCACAAAAACGGGAAATCCCCAGAGTAGTTGTACACCGGCTCTTTGAAGACAAAGCTATTCGCCACCCTCACAATGCGGCCATTATAGAGATCGGATTTCACCCAGTCACCACATTCCATTAGTGTGGTTCGCAAAAGGCTGATATCAATCACATCGCCCGTGATGCCGCCGAGCTGAACGCGATCGCCCGACTTATAAAACTGCCCCAGCGAAATCGCCGCCCACCCGGCCAAACTAGCAATCACTTCCTGGAGGGCAAAGGCAATCCCTGCACCAGCTACCCCAAAAATGACCGTCAACTGACTGAGGCTGTCGCTAAATACGCTGGCCGCAAACAGCAGCATCAGCAGATAGCTCACCAAGGCGATGACCTTACGAGATCGATAACGAGCGTCTGAGTCACGGATATAGCGCGTAAAAGAAGCACTGATCACCCGAAATAGAATGGCGATCGCGATCACCCCGATCCCCACTTCTACGAACCGACCAATCAAGGGATCGGCCAGCAGTTGCTTGAGAGGAGCTAGAAATTCTTTCATGACAGGCTCAACTTAGGGGGGTGGCTCATCTTCGGAGGAGTGTTGAGGGGGTTGCGAATCAAATAGACCCTTCAGTGATGAAATCCGAAACCCAGGAACTTGGTAGCCTTCAGGGAAATATTTTTCGGGCACCGCCAGTTGATTTCCATCTCGGGCGGCAGAGTAGTGCGGCGAGAGAATTTCAATGCCCGCTTCATTGCACAGATCTTGAAGGTGCTGGTGTAGCTCAGAGTAAGTCTTCGCCATCGTCGCAGGGCTGCGGGTGTAGGCATTTAGCTCATAACTCACGTAGAAATCATCGAGACTCGTTTGCAACACAAAGGGAGCCGGATCTTCTAGGACATTTGTGGTCGCCAGAGCAGCGCTCGTCAGGACGTCGTGCACCTTGCGCCAGGGCACATCGTAACCCAGGGTAATGGTGGTATTGAGAATCAAAGGCGGGCGATCGGGGTTCCGCATTGCGCCACTGTAAAGCGAACCAGGTTGTAAGTCGGTTTGGCCCATTCAGGATAAAACCCTGGAAGATTAATGTCGCCTCGTCGAACCTGGGTGAAGAAGAACTGGATCAATCGCAGCGTATAGGTCGTCAGGAGAATA
>JBAUJD010000342.1:0-3859 GCA_049683515.1 Thermosynechococcaceae cyanobacterium
ACCGATTGTTCACAATGCCCAATCTGAAAACTTATGATGCTTTCTCTGCTATCAGCTAGGATTGGTATAGGTAGAATCTCTGATATTAACGGATAAGAACTTTGAGCGAACGATCTATGTCATGCCCAATGTTGCCCGTAAGGAGAACCACAGGATCTGCTGATTTTGTAGGTCTAGCATAGTCAAAGAGCGAAATGAAATGATATTTTTTGAGGCTCTTAATTTACCTAAATTTCAACCTCAACATATGACGATTTTAGCTGAATCATCAGTAAACCAGTCTTATAGTACTACCCCTCAGTGGTTGATTTTTTTAGAGAGTGTACAAAACGATAAAATCCAATACAAAGATAAATGGGTTGATGATGCAAATTACGAGATTATCTATGACGTTTCTCCTGACAGACCGCCGCCATTAGTACCTGTTGGCATTATACTAGAGGACTGCTGCCTTCACGGTCGTCAACTGCGATCCATAGCCACTAGAGTTTTTATTCAAGGCCCAGTCAAAGCCTACAAACTATCTTATGTTAATGATCCGCGCGTTTTAGATGAGCTTATCAACTTGTTAACAGTCGAAGATCGAGCTTGGGCTGCACACATCATAATTCATAAAATGCTAGGCGTTGAATTGCTTGATAAATCACCAGAACAATGGTGGTTAGAGGAGGGCCAGACGGGTAAAGAAAAAGAGTATTGGACTCAGTATCTAAAGGAGGTTAGACCTTCGCTCGTATGGAACCCTATTTGGGGATACTATAAGCACCGATCTCCCAAGGGTTATGACGTAGATTGACGATCGCTTCACTGATTTTGCTATCAAAGTGATAATTCCTCACTCAATGTTGCCTAGAAGGAGGCCAACAGGTCACAATAAGAAGTGTAATGTTCTGTAACGCTTGCTTCGATGCCTCAGAGTGCCACCTTGCCCACTCCGCCAATGGACCGCTCCACCTTTGACTACGATGTCGCCATTGTGGGGGGCGGCATCGTCGGTGCAACCTTAGCGGCATCATTAAAGCATTCCGGGCTATCGGTAGCGATTATTGAAGCGCAATCGCAGTCGGAGGCAGTGGCGAAGGGACAAGCCTATGCCATCCATCTCAGCTCTCGGCACATCTTTGAGCGCATTGGGATTTGGTCCCGCCTTGAACCCCAAGTTGAGTACTTTCGGCAAGTGCGGCTCTCTGATGCCGATTCTCCCCATGTGGTTGAGTTTGAATCTGCTGATCTCAAAACCAAGGCCATTGGCTACGTTGCCAAGCACCGGGTGCTCCTGCAGGAACTGCAGAATTTTCTAGAACGTTGTGAGCAGGTGAGCTGGTTTTGTCCGGCTCAGGTAACGGAAGCTAGCTATGACGCTCAGGGAGCAACGCTGCAGCTTGCCCAAGAGCCTGGACCGTCTGGTGAGACTCTGCCCTCGTCGCTGAGGGTTCGGATGGTGGTAGCAGCGGATGGGTCGCGATCGCAAACCCGCCAACAAGCAGGCATCGGCACCCACGGCTGGCCCTACTGGCAGTCCTGCGTAGTGGCAACGATAGCACCAGAGAAGCATCACAACCACATTGCCTACGAAAAGTTTTGGCCCAGCGGCCCCTTTGCCATTTTGCCTGCGGCAGCAGATGAGTGTCGGATTGTTTGGACAGCACCTCACAAAGAAGCTCAAGCCCTAGTCGATCTCGATGATGAGCAGTTTATTGAACAGCTCAACCATCGCTACGGCGATCAGATGGGGCGACTCTCACTGGTGGGCAAACGATATCTTTTCCCAGCGAAGTGGATGCAGGCCAATCGCTATGTGCAATCTCGCTTAGCGCTAGTCGGTGATGCCGCTCATTCCTGCCATCCGGTCGGGGGGCAAGGGTTAAACCTGGGTATTCGGGATGCGGCGACGCTGGCCCAGGTGCTAACGGTGGCCCATCAGCATGGCGAAGATATTGGTGATTTGATGGTGCTGCGACGCTATCAGGGCTGGCGGAGAGGGCAAAATTATCTTTCGTTAGGGTTTACTGATGTTCTCAATCGCACCTTTTCTAATCAGTGGTTCCCGGTGATGCAGGTGCGCCGCATAGGGTTGTGGATTATGCAGCATGTTCCGCCGCTAAAGATTTGGTCGCTGAAGTTTATGGCAGGGCTGCATGGTCGCTCTCCAAACGTCACGGGAACGGAAATCGTTTAGCCTACGGTCGATTCATCATCTACTATTGCATTCTTTAACTAACATGATCCGTAAAATTAGCTTTCTGCTGCTTTGGCTTGCCTTTACGAGTTATGCCTTTCTGCTAGCGCCCGGCGATCAAAGTGATACGCTGCCTTTGATTCAAAAACTTTCTACAGGTCAATGGCAGGGCATTAACCCCTGTATCATTGCTCTGTTCAACCTCATGGGAATCTGGCCCATGGTTTATGGAGGCGTTCTATTTGCCGATGGTCGGGGACAAAAGGTTCCAGCTTGGCCCTTTGCGGCTGCATCCTTTGGGGTGGGTGCTTTTGCGATCTTGCCCTATTTGGCCTTTAGGAAACCAGCCTTAGCATTTGCCGGTGAACCCGATCGGCTGCTGAAGTTTTGGGATTCTCGATGGCTGGCGATGGTGTTGGGGGGAGGTGCGATCGCACTGTTTGGGTACGGCCTCACCCAAGGCGACTGGGGCGATTTTATTCAGCAATGGCAAACTAGCCGCTTTATTCACGTGATGAGCCTCGACTTCTGCCTGCTCAGCCTGTTATTCTCCACACTGATCAAAGATGATTTACATCGGCGTAAAATGAACTCGCAATGGTGGCTGTTATCCTTGATTCCTTTACTTGGACCCATTACTTATTTAATAGTGCGTCCGTCCTTAAACGATAGCAGCCGCCAACAAAAAACCCCGCTGTTCGCGGGGAAATCAAGCTGATTATTTATTGGGTTGAGGCGTCATTCGTAAATAGGGCTTAATTTCGGTGACGCCTTTCGGAAAGCGCTGTTTTGCCTCTTCGGTGGGAATGGTCGGAGCAACCACGACATCCTCGCCATCTTTCCAGTTCACAGGAGTTGCCACACTGTAGCCATCGGTTAACTGCAGTGAATCAATCACTCGCAAGATTTCTAAGAAGTTGCGGCCCGTGCTAGGGGGATAGGTAAAAGAAGTCCGCAACTTTTTGGCTGGATCGATAATAAATACGGTGCGAACAGTGACCTTCGCGTTGGCGTTAGGGTGAATCATGCCATAGAGGTCAGATACTTTTTTATCTGCATCTGCCAAAATGGGATAGTCTACCGTGGTGCATTGAGTTTCGTTGATATCGCTGATCCAGCCTTGGTGAGACTCACCATCATCAACGCTGAGGGCGATGGTTTTCACATTGCGCTTGTCAAACTCAGAGCGAAGCTTAGCAACTTCCCCTAGCTCTGTGGTGCATACGGGGGTATAGTCTGCCGGGTGAGAAAAGAGAACAACCCAGCTATCGCCTGCCCAATCGAAGAAATTAAGGGTGCCAGCCGTCGAGTTTTGAGTAAAGTTGGGGACAGTATCGCCCAGTTGCAGAGACATGGTATTAGAACTCCTGTGGTGATGTGATTAGCCTATAACGGTCAGTTGACCTGCAGCTAGAAGATTGATCAGCTGTGATCTAAATATTCATTAGAGCACCAACTTGCTTTGATCATGACACATAAGGTTAGCGCCAATCTCCGGTATTCCGACCGGGATACAGTTCTTAATGTCGCGTTTAGGTTGTGGACGGTTGAAGATCGGCGGGCCACTCATGATATTTTCTAATGAAATCGTGGGTTTTATGCCTGACCTAACGGTGGCTCGTTAGGATAATGCAAGATCTAATGTCGTAAAAAATAGGGTGTGAGTATGCTCCCCAAAGA
>JBAUJD010000343.1:0-6584 GCA_049683515.1 Thermosynechococcaceae cyanobacterium
GGTGGGGTAGTCGTCTTGACTACCCTATTTTCTTTTGTACCTTGAGCGCTAGGGCTACCAGCAACAATAGGGTACAGGTGCCTTGTCATCCCTAAAGCAGGAAGCCACATTATTGAAGTGCGCGCCCACGATCTTCCCAGCCAGAGTTAGCTTGCGGTACTGGTAACGATAGCTTGAGTTGAGGAGTAATACCGCTACGACTGTAGGTACATCTGATTGAGCGTAAAACCTTTATCAGCTTAGCGATCCATTCTTCACAGGTATGAGTAGAGGTGAGTTTATAGTGATTTACCTCCTTGAAAGGGTGCTGACCACACCCTAATACCTGCTCCCGCAGAACCAATGCCGAAGAGTAGCCCAGAGAGGACAAACAATAGGTTCAGACCGGGCGCGAAATAACCGACAAACCCAAGTATTGGCGCAATCAACCAACAACTAGAGGCCCACCGGGGGAGCTTGTCTGCGATCCATGTGCCAACTGCAAACGCCCACAGACCTATGGCAAATATCGCTGCTCCGAACGAGTACAGACCGACACCAGCGATTTCTCCAGTACGGATGGTCAGAAGGCCAATCGTGGTGAGCACGAATCCCCAAAAGCCCCATAAGCGAGATTCTTCGTGCTGAAAGCCATATAAGCCAATCATACCAAATAGGATGAAAATCTCCGTCAACAGGTAAAGCAGTGAGGTTTCTAAACTAGGAACACCGCTGGGTAAAAATGAGTTGATGCCACGCAGAACGCCTGCGATCGCTGCCGCGAGTCCACCAAACCGAATCAGATTTGTCGTAGACATTTAGAATCTCCCTTTGCCACGAACATGACAGATGACGTATGCATCATGTATTACCGTCTGTCTGTTCTACAGTTAAGCCGATTTCTTGCCCATAGGATAATTCAAGAGTATGCCCATCAGGATCTCGCAAGAAAGCCCAGTACCCAATTGGATATCCAGCATCTTTAGGTTCTTGCAGCAGTACGCCTTCCCGTTGTGCCCGCGCACAAAGCGCATCCATCTCTTCTGGGCTTTTGCAACCTACGCCTAGATGGGCGAGGGGAGACAGAATAGACTGCACTGAGTCTGTTTGAATGAGAACAATGACGAAGGGGCGGGTGCGATCGCAAAGCCAGACAACTGCGACACCTGACTCCGCATCAATACGGCGATGAACCACCTGCATCCCAGCATAGGTGGCATAAAACTCGATACTGCGCTCCACTTCCGTGACCGGAAGAGCAATGTGCGTTAACCCAACATCAATCATGACCGTCTACTGCTCCACGAATGACCCTCCAGCCGAATTCCATTGTGCGAATTTCTCATCCTTAATGCTTCACATTGATAGAGTCAGGGGTTGGGATATTTAAAGAATGTCGGCATAATCTGGCTGGCTGGGATGTAACTCAACAGCAAGTCTCTTTACTAATCATTAGGTTAAGGGTCGTTTTTTTTGAGATACAACATCCGGCAGAGACCGGTTGAGGTAATATAGCCAACTGAGACCCAGTAGACCGCCAAAGATGCCGACTAAGCTCACAATTTGAGCAATCCGCAGAGGGCCGAGCATTAAGCTATCGGTGCGAAGCCCCTCAATCCAAAAACGACCGGCGCTGTAGCCCACCGCATAGAGTAGAAAAAGGGTGCCGGGCTTCGTCTTCGGGAAACGGAAAAAGACCGTTATCAAAAGACCAAACACCATCACATTCCACAGAGACTCATACAGAAAGGTGGGGTGATAGTAGGCTTCATTTTCTAAGCCAGATGGGCGACGACCTTCGGGAATAAAAAGCTTCCAAGGCACATTGGTGGGGGCACCAAAAGCTTCAGAATTAAAGAAATTGCCCCAGCGGCCAATGGCCTGTCCCAAAATGAGCGAGGGGGCGACGACATCAGCGAGTCGCCAGAACGACACTTGCTTTACACGACTGAAGATAAGCGCCGCCAATGAGCCGCCAATAATAGCCCCGTGAATCGCAATCCCGCCTTCCCAAATGGCGATCACTTGGTTGAGGTGTTGGCTGTAATAGTCCCATTTAAACAGGACGTAATAGAGCCGCGCACAGGGAATAGCACCCAACACCAGCGCCACCGCCAGATCGCCAACAAGTTCGGGGTTCAGGCGACGCAACTGCGCCAGTCGCTGGGAAAGTGTCACCCCAATCAAGATCGCACTGGCAATCAATAGCCCATAAAAGCGCAGCGTTAATGGACCTAGCTTAAAAAGATCGGGTCCAGGCGAGGTAAAGGTGAAGGCAAGCAGGGAGTGAACAACAGAGAGCATCATACATATGAGGGAACTATTGAGCACAAGGGCTAGTATATGGCACCCTAATGAGTCTGCACCCACAGCTCAAACCCATTGCGAGCGACAATTAGCAAGCTTGCAGCGATCACGGTTGAGACCAGGGCCGTTACCAGACCGTTAAATAAACTATCAAGTCGAATTTCAAGCTTACTGACCTTATTGTCAAGGTCGTTCACTTTTGTTTCTATCTTGTTCTACCTTGATTTCTAACTTATCTACTGAGGTCTCCAGCTTATCTACCTTGGTTTCTAGCTTGTCTACTGAGACTTCCAGCTTGCCCACAGAGGACGTAAGGGTCGTCAACCCTTGTAGGACTTGGCCTAGCGCATCTTCAATTCTGTCGAGTCGGCTGGATTGAGAGTCAGGTTGACTAAGCGTCATTATTTTACCTCGCTGATTTACTCAGTATAGCTTTGGCGCTGTGCTGTAAACGCCATCAGCGATCGCCTTAGTTGAAATGCCAGTGCCTTCGGAATGCTGACTTTGTCTGAATTTTGCTTTTTTGATGAAGAACCTTTGCTAAACTTAATAGAATTTCAACTTTCGATAGCTGACCGATTTAATTCGGCTCACAAAAGTCGGTAGTTGTGCATAGCTCTCTACTTGGGTGATCCAGATATGACAGACTCCTCAACTCTGCAGCCGTTGACCTCCCCGGTGAATGGGCGCGATATCCCATCCTCCAATGGTCATTCGGTACAGGAGCCTGCCCCCTCTCAGATTCCCGCTGCGCTATTGCCGACAGATCGCTTTGAGCATCGCCACATTGGCCCCCAGGATGATGAGATTGCTCAGATGCTGGAGCAGATGGGCTACGAGAGTTTAGATTCACTCATTGATCAAGTTGTCCCCGCTCAGATTCGGATGCAGCGGCCCCTCCAACTTGGCGAGGGCAAGGGGGAGCATGAATTGTTAAAAGAGTTGCGTGCGATCGCATCCCAAAATCAACTCTTCCGCTCCTACATTGGGATGGGCTACTCCGGCTGCATCACGCCCCCGGTTATCCTGCGGAATATTCTGGAAAATCCCGGCTGGTATACCCAGTACACACCCTACCAAGCTGAGATCGCCCAAGGCCGTTTAGAGGCATTACTCAACTTCCAGACCCTGATTAAAGATCTGACGGGGCTTGATATTGCCAATGCCTCGCTACTGGATGAGGGAACTGCTGCTGCTGAAGCAATGGCGATGAGCTTCAACGTCCAGAAGAAAAAGACCGCCACCACCTTCTTCGTCTCGGAACTGTGCCATCCGCAAACGATTCAGATTATTAGTACCCGTGCGTTGCCCCTAGAAATCAACGTGGTTGTCGGTGACCATCGGCAGTTTAGTTTTGCAGCAGGTGAAACCTTCGGAGCGCTGCTGCAATACCCCGCCACCGATGGCTCGATTCAAGATTACAAAGGCTTTATTGAGCAGGCCCACGCCGCAGGTGCACTGGTCACTGTTGCCACTGACTTACTCAGCCTGACGCTGTTAACGCCACCGGGAGAGTTCGGAGCCGATATTGCGGTGGGCAACAGTCAGCGCTTGGGGGTTCCCCTCGGTTATGGCGGTCCCCATGCGGCGTTCTTTGCGACCAAAGAAGCCTATCAGCGCAAGATTCCAGGCCGAATTGTGGGCATGTCTCATGACGCGCATGGCAATGATGCACTTCGGTTGGCGCTCCAGACCCGTGAGCAGCATATTCGGCGCGATAAGGCGACCAGCAATATTTGTACAGCTCAGGTGTTGTTGGCTGTTACCGCTAGTATGTATGCGGTCTATCACGGTCCTGCGGGGCTGAAGCAGATTGCCGAGCGGGTGCATTTGCTGACGGCGGTGCTGGCGACGGGGCTAAAGAAGCTTGGCTATGAGCTAGTCAGTGAACAGTATTTCGATACGCTTCAGGTTCGGTTGGGAGATTTGGATGGGGGAGAGGTGGAGATGCGATCTCACTCCCATAAAATCAACCTCCGCCCCATCGATGATCACACCGTCGGCATTGCCCTCGACGAAACCACAACCGCCGCCGATATTCTAGATATCTTGAAAATCTTCGGCGATGACGCACTCAGCCTAGAGGATCTCGCGGCAGCGGCGACCACAAGCCTGCCGGAGAACCTGCAGCGTACCAGTCCCTATTTGACACATCCTGTCTTTAATCAGTACCACTCTGAAACTGAGCTACTGCGCTATATGCAGCGCCTCCAGAATAAGGATTTGTCGCTGACCACCTCTATGATTCCTCTTGGCTCCTGCACGATGAAGCTAAATGCAACCTCGGAGATGTTGCCGGTGACTTGGCCTGAGTTTGGTCACATCCATCCCTTTGCCCCCGTGGAGCAAACCCAAGGCTATCAAGAGTTATTCCGACAGCTCGAACATTCACTCGCTGAAATTACAGGTTTTGCCGGTATCTCTCTGCAGCCCAATGCGGGGTCTCAGGGTGAATATGCTGGACTGCTGGTGATTCGCCAGTATCACGAAAGCCAAGGTAACAGCCATCGCAAGATCTGCCTTATTCCTGACTCTGCCCACGGCACCAATCCGGCCAGTGCAGTTATGGCTGGGATGAAGGTCGTTGTCGTGGGATGCGATGAGTTCGGTAATATTGACGTGGCGGATCTCAAACAGAAAGCCGAACAGCATCGGGATAACCTTTCTGCGTTGATGGTGACCTATCCGTCTACCCACGGTGTCTTTGAAGAAGAGATTAAAGATATTTGCCAGATTATTCATGACTTTGGCGGTCAGGTCTATATGGATGGAGCCAACATGAACGCTCAGGTGGGCCTCTGCCGCCCCGGCGATATTGGCGCAGATGTCTGTCACCTTAACCTCCATAAAACCTTCTGTATCCCTCACGGTGGTGGTGGTCCCGGCATGGGGCCGATTGGGGTCCAGTCCCATTTAGTGCCGTTCTTGCCCACCCACCCCGTCATCTCAGTGGGCAGCAAAGAAGGCATCGGCGCAGTCTCCGCCGCCCCTTGGGGAAGCCCTAGCATTCTGCCGATTTCTTGGGTTTACATTGAGCTGATGGGAGCTGAGGGACTCAAGAAAGCAACGGAAGTGGCGATCTTGAATGCGAACTATATTGCTCAACGCTTAGAGAAGCACTACCCAGTGTTATTCAAAGGCAAAACGGGCCTAGTCGCCCACGAGTGCATTTTGGATTTGCGCGAGGTGAAGAAGACGGCTGGCATTGAGGTTGACGATATTGCCAAGCGCCTGATTGACTATGGGTTTCATGCGCCCACAGTCTCCTGGCCGGTGCCGGGGACGATTATGGTGGAGCCGACCGAGAGTGAATCAAAGGCAGAGTTAGATCGGTTTTGCGAGGCGATGATTTCAATTCGGGCTGAGATTGCCGAGATTGAGTTAGGGCAGTGCGATCGCACCGACAACCCGCTCAAACATGCCCCACACACTGCCGAGGTCGTCATTGCAGACACCTGGGAGCATTCCTATTCTCGTGAGCAAGCAGCTTACCCAGAACCTTGGGTTCGTGAGAGTAAATTTTGGCCTGCGGTGGGTCGGGTTGATAATGCCTATGGCGATCGCAACCTAGTCTGTAGCTGCCCTTCAATGGATGCCTATACCGATGAGTGAAGCGTCAGACTATAAGCCCTGGGAGCATAAACCCTGGTGGTGTCAGCCCTGGTCTATTTTATTAACGGGGTTCACTATTATTTTTGGAACTTGGTTTCTGAGCCACATTATTTGGCTGACTATTGCGATCGCGATTCCATTGTCAGCTTGGATGGGATTTTTTGTGTTGGTGTGGCCGTCGATGATGCGGCAGTATATGGTAGAGAACTCAGTACAAGAAGCTGGAGGTACAGAGGTTTGAGGATACTCAGAGTCTTCTTTTGTAATCTCTGTATCAGTCTTCTCGGCTAATTCGTGAAACTGAACGTGGCTAGAGTTAGGGAAAACGTCAGCTAAACGCGTGGGCAGTTTTCGGCTCAGATTTTGGTCAAATAGCAGTTTCAAGCCGTGCTCACCGAAGCCACGACACGATGATCGCGGTCTGCTGCAAATTCGTGAGTGTCTTTAGTTATTCGCCACGGGATCCTGCCCTATTCCAAAAGCCTGATGTAGTGGGCCTCCTAGAATTGGCTTTTGCAGGTGGCGAATAATTTAAGACACTAACAACCATTCTGTGGTTCAGCTTTAGGGATGACAAGGCACCTGTACCCTATTGTTGCTGGTAGCCCTAGCGCTCAAGGTACAAAAGAAAATAGGGTAGTCAAGACGACTACCCCACCAAAAAAATGTTGCCTGAATTTTACCAG
>JBAUJD010000344.1:0-3575 GCA_049683515.1 Thermosynechococcaceae cyanobacterium
TTCTTAGATTAAAGCGACCGGAGCAAGGCTTATTTGGATTTTTACCGACTTGCTCACAATCTTCTAGATATTCATCCACGACTGCCTGAAACGATGCCTCTAGCTCATCTACGGTTTGACCATCGAAGGCAATGACATCCTGAGTACCCACCACCCGACCAAAAAGAATGCGATCTTCTGCATCAAACTCAATGGTTGCCTCATAGCCTTTATACTTCATCGCTAATTCCTGCCTTTATTAAAAACTCATGCACGGCCTGCACCTGATAGCGCTTTAGCTCATTACCGGGGTGGGGCGAATGAATGTTTAATGCCACTCCATTGAGATCAAAGCGCACTCGTGAGCCGCTCCCCTGAATCACCTTTCCCTCCAGCCCCTTAATCAAACCAACTACGTCTGACCAAGAGATATTGCGGCGGATCGGCTCTAAAAACAGAGCCTTTAGGGTTTTACGCTGCTTACTATTCATTCATAAATGGTACCTTTTTTTGGTACCATGCTAGCATTGGACTCTCAAAATGCTTTGACAAAATTAAGCGAGATCAATATATAAGGTGAAACCTGCGATCAGAGCAGAATGGGAATCACTCTATGGCTGGACTTTCGTGACTCAAGTACTATAGAGATATTGTTAGAAATACTTAGCGTTATGGCTGCGATCTTAGAACTCAACCCAGAAAATGTAGAAACCGTCTTAGACGAGCTACGACCATACTTGATGGCAGACGGCGGCAATGTCGAGCTAGTCGAAATTGAAGGACCCGTCGTTCGCCTCCGACTTCAAGGAGCCTGTGGCTCTTGCCCTAGCTCTACAATGACCCTCAAAATGGGCATCGAACGCAAAATGCGAGACATGATCCCCGAAGTATCTGAAGTTGAACAGGTCATCTAGTGGTTAAGCCGGACCCACGGCGTCGATAGCGGCCTCCAGTGCTATAGCAACGTGGGTCCAATGTGTCCCGCCCTGACAAAAAACAATGTAAGGCTCTCGCAAAGGGCCATCGGCAGATAGCTCTGAGGTGCTGCCGTCAATAAACGTGCCCCCCGCCATCACCAGATCGCTCTCATACCCTGGTGTTGCGGCAGGGGACGGGTCTAAATAAGAGCCAATGGGCGAGTGCTGCTGAATGGCTCGGCAAAACGCCACCAGTTTTTCTGCAGACCCCAACCGAATGCCTTGAATCACATCTCGGCGCGGCGCTTCAGGGGCAGGATTGACAGGATATCCAAGCTGGTTAAACACATAAGCGGTGAGGTGATTCCCCTTCATGGCTTCCCCCACCATTTGCGGGGCGAGGAAGAGTCCCTGCAGCATTAGGCGGGTTTGATCTAACGTTGCCCCTCCCGCTAGGCCAATCCCTGGCGAGGTGAGTCGGCAGGCGGCTTGTTCGACGAGATCGGCGCGTCCAGCAACGTAGCCTCCGGCGGTTGCGATCGTTCCGCCCGGATTTTTAATTAAGGAACCCGCGATCAGATCAGCGCCCACCATCGTTGGCTCGCGCTCTTCGACAAATTCGCCGTAGCAGTTATCAACACAGCAGACGGCATGAGGGTTTTGCTGTTTAACGCTCTCAACAATGCGAGCAATATCATCAATGCTGAGGCTCGGTCGCCAGTCATAGCCACAGGAGCGCTGAATAAAGACAAGACGGGTTTGTGGCTGCACCGCTTGGCTCAGACTCTCCCAATCAATCGTTCCTGATTCTGAAAGTTCAAGCTGACGGTAGTGAATGCCGAATTCTTTGAGCGACCCTTGCCCTTGCCCTCGGATGCCAATGACCTCTTCTAAAGTGTCGTAGGGAGGGCCAGCGACGGCCAGCATTTCATCGCCAGGGCGAAGAACGCCGAAGAGCATGGATGCAATAGCATGGGTTCCAGACACAAACTGGACTCGAACGGCGGCAGACTCAGCTCCCATGATCTGGGCAAAGACTCGATCTAAAGCCTGACGACCTAAATCATCATGACCGTAGCCCGAAACCCCTGCAAAATGGTGCGGCCCGACTTTGCGATCGCGAAATGCCTGTAGCACCCTTTGTGAATTTTTCTTGACTTTCGTATCAATTGTTGCAAAAGTGAAGGCTAATGCTTTTTCTGCTGCCTCTAGCTGAGAGTGGGTGTTCATTAAAACTTTATTAGATAACTCATTGAGACGACTGGGCACCCTAATGTTTGGAAGAGACGGGGCTACTTTGGGCGGAGAGGGGGCATACCTCGTCAATCACTTACATAAAGATGTTTAAATGACTATTGCAACTGAACGTCCAGTCGAACCAACCCAGCTCAAGAAAAGTTGGCCCTTCATCATAGTCCTGGCTGTAGTGCATATTGGCGCACTATTCGCTTTTTTACCCTCAAACTTTAGCTGGGCGGCAGTCGGCCTCGCTTTATTCTTGCATTGGATCACGGGTGGTCTGGGGATTACGTTGGGGTGGCACCGTATGTTAACCCACCGTAGCTTTCAAGTTCCCAAGCCCCTCGAATATTTCTTGGCATTTTGCGGCACCCTGGCCTGCGAAGGCGGTGTAATTTGGTGGGTTGGCTTGCATCGCAACCATCACATGAATTCTGATACTGACCTCGATCAGCATAACTCTAACAAGGGGTTCTGGTGGAGCCATATGGGCTGGATGATGCATGAAACCCCGGCTGCGGCTGAAGTTGAGCGTCTCACAAAAGATCTAGGTAACGATCCGGTCTATCAATTTTTAGATAATTACTTTTTCCCTATCCAGATTGCCTTTGGTGCGCTGTTATTTTTGATCGGCGGCTGGTCTTTTGTGGTTTGGGGTATTTTCGTTCGGCTCGTGCTGGTCTACCACTGCACTTGGTTCGTCAATAGCGCCACTCACAAATTTGGCTATCAAACCTACGAGTCTGATGATAATTCCACCAACTGCTGGTGGGTTGCTCTGCTCACCTACGGTGAAGGCTGGCACAATAACCACCATGCGTTTCCGCAGTCTGCTCGTCACGGCATTCAGTGGTGGGAAATCGATAGCACCTGGATGCTGATTCAACTCTTGCAAACGTTGGGGCTAGCGTCCAAGGTCCGGCTCCCGGCTGAAAGTAAGGTATAGAGCCTTTCAAAAAAGCATTAGCCTTCTAACATCTACCCCTAAGTCACCTCGGCTTGGGGGTTTTGAATTTCTATAGTGTAATAGAGATAGAGCAACGGAGAGTCCTATGTCAGAGCGCCTAGACCGAATTGAAGGCATTTTAGAGGCGATCGCCCAGCGAGAGGGGACACAGCAGCTTCAAATCGCCCAGAGAGAAGAGACACGACAACTTCAGATTGATGTGATGATCGAAACACAGCTTGAGCTACAGCAGGGGCACCGCGAACTACAGCAGGGGCAGCATGAACTACAGCAGGCTCTTCAGTCGCTGGCAAAATCTGTCCCAGCTCATTGCGACGACAGTAATCGGCACAACTAATGTCAATCGTTCACCCAACAAATCGTTGCGCTCTTATCTTTAAGAGAATCCCTGTACACTTTAGGTTGACGTTTTGAGCTTGCCCTGTGGATATCAATTTGCTCGCCACTGAGATGGCAACGGAAGGCGAAGAGCT
>JBAUJD010000345.1:0-1937 GCA_049683515.1 Thermosynechococcaceae cyanobacterium
TTCTAGGCCGAACCGACACCATTCTTCAATGACGCGGATGCCTTCACGGGCGCGATCAAGGTTGGCGTCAAGAATGCGATATAGAGCAGAAGAGGGTGCAGCCATAGAAAGGGATCAAAACAAAGAACAGGGTGGTTTAATAACGTTGCCTAGGATAAACCGCTCCTAGGTTTTACCCAAGATGCGCAGCAGTTGGCCGGTGGCGAGCTGCCAGATTCTGATGGTGTGATCGTTGCTGCCGCTAATCAGCAGTTGACCATCGGGACTAATACTCAATGCAGAGATATCTCCCTGGTGCCCTTTCAGCGTGTGCAGAAGTTGACCGTTCTGAGTTCGCCAAACGTTGATGATGCGATCGCCTCCTCCGCTGGCTAAAAGTTGGTTGTCGGGGCTAAAGGCCAAGGCTGAAATCGATTGATAGTGACCCGTTAGGACTTTAAGCAACTGGCCGGTTTGCATATTCCATAGATGAATCTCTCCCCCCCAGCCCCCACTGGCGAGCCGAGTCCCGTCATCACTAACGCTCAGGCTGCTCGTCAACTGCATCGCCTTAATGGCATCCCAGTCATCAAATTTAGGAAAGCTCCGCTCAAACTTGCCTGTGGGAATATCCCACAGCTTAATCTGCCCATCAATGGTGCTGCTCACTAAGGTCTGGGCATCAGAGGTGATCGCAATGGCCTGTTGAGCGGATACTGACCCAGCATCAATCTGTCGAACCTCATTGGTCCGCAGGTCTCTAAGCATAATATTGCCATCCCAGGAATGGCTGGCTAAGAGGGTGCCCCCTGCATTTAAGGGGGTCGTTGAGACGCCACGCTTTTGAAGATTGGCGTCAGCCTCAGCGGTCGGGGCAGTTTCAAGCTGATCTAACACTTTTCCGGTTTCTACATCCCAAAGTAAAACCTTGCCGCTGACGCCTCGACTAATCAGGGTTTTCCCCTGATCAGCAAATTGAACAGAGGTAATCGGCTCGTAATGCTCTGAGAGCGTTCGTAGGAGCTGACCAGTTTGTAGATTCCAGATCTTGAGGGTGAAATCACGGCTTCCGCTCGCTAAAAGCTGACCGTTAGGGCTAATCGCTAGGGTTGAGATGCTATCTCCGTGACCTTTCAAAATAGGCTTTTTCAGAGCAGCCGCAGTCTGTTTGGAACCAGTATTTGAAGCGCTAAAGGTGCTGGCGAGTTGTTGAAAGGCAAGGGTCAGTTTTTGATCGAAGGAGCGTTCTAATGCTTGAGGGACAGCGCGAAGATCGGGGAAGATCAGCAGCGCTAAGCCCGCCAAGCTCGATAGACAAAGTAGACCCCCAAGGGTTGTGGTCGAGGGTGCCCATCGCTCCAGTAGGGTGCGACGCACAGGCTGCTTTCCTGGATGTCGAAAGGTCTGCTGTCTGGGGGATGTCGGGACAGGGGGACGCAGGGTTGGCTTCGGCGTACCGGTGGGTTTGCGTTTAGGTTGGGGCTGGGGACTAAAAATATCGATGTTGAGTTGGGCTTTGCGATCGCACCAATAGCAGCGTCCATAGCTACGACTATAGATATGATTCACCTCTAAATGGCAGGTTGCCAGTTCAGCCCGCGCCAACTTGAGAGCCTTGACCCATTCCCCCGCCGAGGGCCGTTCTTGAGGCTGACGATGCCCCTTCGAGAAACAGCGTTGAAAGCAGGATTGTAGTTCAGGGTGAATAATCGACAGCGGAATCGTATGGGGGCCGGGCTGAATTAAGCTGCCCTTGCCAAAGGGCCAATATCCCGCCTTGATTAACTCCGAAGGTTGGGGCGAGTCACCCGTACCAACCCAGCGCCCTTTAAACGGCTGATCCCCAAACAGCAACAGATAAATAATAGAAGCTAACCGAAAGCGATCGTGAATCTCCGTTTGATCGAGATCGGCTAAATCCTGGCCCAGTAGCTCTGCGGGGGTAAACCCTTCCGAAC
>JBAUJD010000346.1:0-1511 GCA_049683515.1 Thermosynechococcaceae cyanobacterium
ATACAGGATATTGTCGTTCTTCAAAAACTCTCTCTAACAACTCCCGAATTTCACAATCAATTAAGATTAAATATTATGCAAAACCCTTCAATTGTTCTGGCCGAGAATGATGTTATTTCACTTGAATCCGTAAAGATTACCAATCTCTCGTGCACTTTTAAAGTTGATGAATTATCACAGGCTCTACAAAGTAGGTGGGCAAGAAATGAGGATGAAAAGTTAGCAACCAGTGAAGGGCTTGATTGCCAAGTGTTAAGACCCAATGGCGAAGGTTGGCAAACTGGTAAATTTCGGATTGTGGTCGAGTTTTGTCCAGATCTGCTTGAAGAGGAAACTGACGAAGTAGCTATAGAAACACCGAATACAGATTCTCCTTTAGATGCCTTGAGGCAAGAAACAGCCCAATCGAATGGTCACGATTAAATATGCCAAAAACGCCTCGCATTCCTATCCCCGCAGATGTCAGACATTATGTTTTGACGAGAGATGGTCACCAATGTCAGAGCTGTAGTCAATCGCATGTTCTCTTAGAGGTAGATCACATCATTCCATTGGCGAAGGGTGGCCCCAATGATATCAGCAATCTGCATACGCTTTGTCAGCGCTGTAATCGTGAAAAGTGCGATCGCATCGACCATCGCTTTCAACGCCGCTATCTTTTGTAATCAACGCACTCAAGGCAAGCCCCCACTAGGACAAGGAAAAAACAACTTTCAGTGCTTGATCAACAGCCTGCAGCGTCTCGCTATCGAGAACGCCACGGATACTAACAAGCCGTATGCGGTGATCAATAGGGCGCGTCTGTAAGCAATCTGCGATTGATTGCTTGGTTAACCCGTTACGAGATGACGGCGTGATAGAAATATTCGTTTTAATCCTGGCTTTTTTCGCAGTCCAAGCCGTGATCGGTACGACCTGAATGACAGGCACTCGTTCGTTATAGACATCGTTTGTCACGACAATACAGGGCCGTACTTTACCCGTTTCAGATCCCTGGGTTGGCTCAAGATTGACATCAATGATCTGGCCGCGAGTAAGTTGGCTCAATCCGGCCACCCCAGCATTGCAGAATCAGTAAGGGCCTGTAGCTCTTGATCGGTGTCGTAGACTTCTGCGTAGAGATTCGCCGATTCCTGAAGTTTCTGCTTTTCTAGGTCTGCTTGCAAACGACTAATCGCCGTGCGAACCATTTCGCTTTTATCCTTAAACCCCCACGCTTTACACTGCTCTAAGAAATGAGCGTGAGAATCTTCAATACTAAATTTAGATTGCAGCATAGGATATCCCTTATTTTAGGCTCTTATATTATGCCCCTAATTTAGGGTCGCAATTAAAAATCATCCATTAGTTCCAAATTAATGTTGCCGCTCGTACTTAAGCTTTGAGAGCATAGGGAGAGTCGGTCAAAAATTTAGCGCTCTTCACTATGCCTGCCATCGCCGTTCCGGGGTTTCAATCCCTAGAAGAAGCTCTCAAACACTTTTTCGGCTACGACACCTTCCGGCCCGGAC
>JBAUJD010000347.1:0-2586 GCA_049683515.1 Thermosynechococcaceae cyanobacterium
ATCTGAGACTGCAGAGGATGCCTCGCCGTTGATCTGATATCGTTTTAGATTCTATACCCAGCTAATCATGTCAAACTCCTATTCTTTAATGATTCACGGTGGTTCAGGTTCTTTAGAAGATCTGAAATATGAGGCGGGAGAAGCCGAGTTCAAGGAGAGCATTACCACAATTCTAGAGCAGGGCCGTCAACGCCTAGAGCGCGGTGACAGCGCCTTAGACGTGGTGGAGCATTGCGTGACGCTCTTAGAAAATGACCGGCTCTACAACGCAGGGCGAGGGTCTGTTCTCAACGCCATGGGCAATGTAGAAATGGATGCGGCGCTCATGAGTGGCAGAAACCTTAAAGCAGGTGCTGTCGCCTGTGTGGAACAGGTCAAAAATCCTATTGCGTTGGCACGTCGCGTTTTGGAGCAGGGAGATCATGTTTTGCTCGCAGGGCATGGGGCATTAGAATTTGCAAAACTATGCCAGATGGAAACCTGCCCGAAAGAATACTTCATTACCGAGAACCGAATTCAGCAGTTGGCAGCGGCCCAGGCTGCAGGGCGAATCACGTTAGATCACGAACGAGTCAAGCCTCATGCTGAAAAGTTAGGCACCGTGGGGGCGGTTGCTCGTGACCTGCAGGGTGATCTGGCGGCGGCCACCTCGACGGGCGGCTTGGTGAATAATCACTGGGGCAGGGTCGGGGATACGCCTATCGTGGGGGCTGGTGTCTATGCTGACAATGAAAGCTGCGCCGTGTCGGCCACGGGTTATGGAGAGGAGTTCTTGCGCACCGTCCTCGCGAGAACGATTTCTGTATTTGTAGAGTTCAAGGGGATGAATGCAGAGGCTGCAGCAAAGGCCGGAATTGAGTATTTGGTCAGGAGAGTAAATGGCGAAGGCGGGGTGATTGTGATTGACGCTGCAGGTCGTTGTGCTGCAGCTCAGTCAACGTCGGGTCTCATTTGCGGCTGGATTGAGCTGGGGGGAGAGGCACGCTGCACCTTGGGATAGGGGAGTAAGCAATGTTACTAATCTACTGCCGGTGCAAACTCAGAGAATTCTCGATTCAATGCTGTCGATGTCTATCTTTTGGTCGAGGTTGTCTAGGAGCTTACCCTTTACCTTAGAGGGCGTAGGACAACACGTTGTAAATCCGAGCAAACTCATGAGCGAGAAGACCCCCATCCAACAACCCCTCACCCCTGAACAAGTTTCGCCTGAACAGAAGCAAGCCCATCAAAATGCTGATCCGAGCTTAGCGGTCAATTCAGGTGATGTGATTGATAACACCAAAAACTTAGAAGAAAAAGCTCAGCAAGTCGCCGTTGATGCCCCTGATATTACCGGTGATCATGAAGTGGTCCCAACCTATTTCGTTGTTGATCAACCCAATGGTGAACAAGAGGCACTCCATCATGTCAAAGATGCTGAAGAAATCTCTGATGTTATCCGTCAGGCAAGGGTGAATGAAGACGGCGAAAGAGAGTGGCGATAACCAAATCTGTCGTTTAATGAGGCCACTAATATGACTCGTATTTTAGTGCTGTATGCGTCGTTGGGATCAGGTCATATCAGTGCAGCACGGGCGCTCTGTGATGCCTTCAGTAGAATACCTAATTTAGAGGTTCATTGTGAAGATGCGCTTGCCCATGCTAGCTCTATTTATCGTGGGCTGATTGTGCGGACCTATGAGCAGCTGAGTGAAAATATGCCCATTCTATATAAGGCCTATTACGAAGGCAGCGATCTTGATGACCTTGAACAGTCTTTAGAGAGTAATTTAGCCTGGGCTAAGCTGGAGCGCATTTTCTTCCGGCAGTTGGGGCAGCTTGTGCGCGACATTGACCCCGATATTGTGGTCTGTGTTCAGCAAATTCCGAGCCGTTTACTGCAGCTTTTAGAGTCGGATGATCAGGTCTCTATGCCTCAGTATGTGGTGGTCACTGACGCTGTTGTGCACAGCACTTGGATTAACAATGGTGTCGATAAATATTTTCTTCCCAATGAAATTAGTAAACGGATGCTGATGCAGCGGGGGGTGGATGCTGAGGCGCTATTCGTTTCAGGGATTCCAGTGGATCTAAAGATTGCAGAGCCGAAGGAGAAGGGAGCGGTGCGATCGCACCGTCACTATCCTGCCCACCAACCAATCATCACCCTTTTTGGTGGGGGTCTCAACCCCAAACGGGTCCGTACTATGGTTCAAGATCTTTTAGAAACGGATCAGCCAGGACTGCTGGTCGTGGCTGCAGGTCGCAGCGATGAACTTCTTGATGCTCTAGAAGACCTTGACGGCGAATCGCAAATGCAGCTCCAAAAAGTTGGCATGATTGACTATGTTGATGACCTGATTGTCGCCAGCGATATCGTCATTACAAAAGCCGGGGGCTTAATCACGAGCGAAGTTCTGGCCCGAGGCACTCCTATGGTGATTGTTGATCCGATTCCGGGTCAGGAAGAAGAAAATGCAGATGTCATTGCCGCCGCTGGTGCAGGGGTTCAGATTCGACTGCCTGAAATGGTGGCCCCAGCCGTTCGATTTTTGCTCCAGCACCCAGAACGCCTAGAAGAAATGCAGCAGTGGGCCAATGCACTGG
>JBAUJD010000348.1:0-5904 GCA_049683515.1 Thermosynechococcaceae cyanobacterium
CAACGAGACTGCTCGATATGGGTGGCTCCTGGTTTTGTTGCGTCTTGCCCACAAAACTCCGTCGAAGGAAGCTGGGTTGATACGACACTGCCCATCTATCAGCGCCTACAAAAGGTATTAAATATTAAAGGTTTTCCGATCAGAGCATGGGCAGTCTATCTAAAAAGACATTCAGGCCCATTCTGGTTTGTCTACTTTTTACTACCCTATTTTCGTGCCATTGTTGGGTATAAAAACTTAGAGAACTCTCCCACTTTCACGAATAAAAGCGCTTAGAAATACTGGTATTTTTCAGCAAAAAATCTTATCCAAATGAAGATGCTAGCACTGATTTAGAGGATAAGACTAATCTTAGATACAGATGCTTCGTTGGACACATCAAAATATTCATGCGTCTCTTAATTATTTCAACGCTTGACTCCAAAGAACCGTTTGGAGCCTTTACTCGTCCATTTTATCTAGGACTCTACCTTGCACAGCATTTTGAAGTCTGTCAATTGGGCCTAGACTGCTCAGCGGTTGACTATGCAACATCTGTCTCAATCAACAGTAGAGGGCTAAGTGCTTACATTAAATCGATTCGTCAATGTATTACCGAATTTCAGCCTGATGTCATTTATGCTCAAGAGACGCTACCGGGTATTGCGACACTACTGACCTGTAATTTAGGCTTACGTAAGCAACCAGCTTTGGTCTTTGACTTTCATACTCTATCTGCATTTGAGTATTGGTCCCGCTTAGCCTCTTCATCCCATAAATTCAGAGAGATTAAGCAACTGGTTAAAACCTATCTGGCTCAGGGGCTGTTAGCGCTATCCGGCAAGCCCATTATTGCGGCGGGTACACCGGTGGTGCAAGGAATCAAAGATTGGTACCGTGTCAGTCATCCTAGAATTCACTGTGTCGGGAATGGTGTTGCAGATGATCTTTTAACCTTTTCGGGCACCCAGGATCCCTATGAAAAGCTACGCCCTGCAAAAGTTGCGGTTGTGGTCGCACCGAAAACATTCCAGTTCCCGACCAATGATATGTCGGTAGCCATGACGCTCTCTGTTGCCAAGCAATTAGAAGCACATCATCCCCGGCTACATTTTGTTGTGATTGGACGTGATGCTGAAGATATAAAAGAACCTTTACCTAGTAATGTTTCGTGTACCGGCTTCTTACCCAGTCGTAGCGACTTCTTAGCCCATTTACATTTTGCAGATGTGGGTCTTTTACCCTTCTCAAAGGAGGCTGTTGCCGGAGGTGCACGGAATAAGGCACTCGACTACCTAGCGTGTAAACAACTCGTGATCTCTACCCCTGAAGGAATGAGGGGACTTGATGCATTTCATGATCAGCAACATCTTTTAGTCTCAAACGATTCTGCTCAAGACATGGCACGGATACTGCTAGAGGCCTACCAACAGATTGAACACTACCGCCCTCTCATTACGGCTTCATCTCAACTGATTGAAAAGGAATACTCCTGGTCTGCAATGGCTGAGAAAGTCGCAGTCGTTTTGACGCAAGCCAAAGATGCGACGCATTGAAAACGAGATCGCTCTTCAGCTCATTGTTGGGATTTAAGCAGCAGCAGGGTAGATAGACCCAGGCAATGCTACCCCTCTTCTTCAAGTCAAAGTTCAAAAACCCCCTTCGCGAAAACAGCTCGCCACCTCAGCAGGCGTCAGTAAAGAATAGGGCTGCCCCGTCAGATGGCTTAAATGCTGGGCCAACAGCACCGCCTGAGGCGGTGCTAAAAAAGTAGATTTAAGACTATCGGTTTGGTGGTATGCCTCTCGCAGTGACGTATCTAGCAAAATCGTCCCCTGCCCCATAATAATGACCCGCTCAGCATAGTCTGGCATCAGATGCAGATGGTGAGTAATCACAATCAACGTCTTGCCCATCTCATGAAGCTGCTGACTCACCTCTAAAATCGCCTTGGCTCCCCGATCGTCCTGGCCGATGGTCGGTTCATCCAAAATGATGATCTCTGGCTCCATGGCTAAGATGGCCGCAATCACGATACGGGCGCGATCTCCCTTCGGTAGCGACAGCGGATGGGCCTGCCGTTCTGCCAGCAAATTCATCGCCGCCAAGCTATCGTTGGCTCGTTGCTGAATCGTGCCTGAATCATAGCCAAGATTCCGCAGCGCATAGGTGACTTCTTTTTCAACGGTGGAATTAAAAATCTGATGGTCTGGGTTCTGCGCCACGTAGCCAATGCGCCGTGCTAACTCACTCATCTTGAGCTGCGTCGTGGACTGCTGCCCCAACATCACCGTCCCAGAGGTGGGCTTAAGTAAATTGAGAAAGTGCTTCACCAGGGTACTTTTACCCGCCCCGTTCTGACCTGCAATCAGCAGATATTCCCCTGCAAAGATATCTAAAGAAATATCTGCAAGGGCTTGCGTCCCGTCGGCGTAGGTATGACTCAGGTTTTGTACTGAAATCTGGGGCGGGTCGGTCCTAGGCGAAGACTGTTCAAATTTTGGTGGCGGTGATAAGTCTCGCTGCTGAGTCAATTTTTCTAGAGCTTTTAGACCCTCTGGGAGGGTAACCGGCATGTGCGGCAGGTCTAGGTCATTGATCTGGGTCATTGTTTGGGTCACCTGAGGAGGCCGGAGGCCCAGGGTCTGAAGGGGGACAAATTGACCATAAATTTCTGAGGGTGTGCCGATTGCTTGCAGGCTTCCATCGGCAAGTAATGCTAGGCGATCAGCATAGGTCGCCATCTCTTCTGCGGCATGGCTGACCATGACGACGGTGATGCCGAGGGTTTGATTGAGATGTTTGACCGTGGCAAAGACCTCTTCTGCACCGACGGGATCAAGTTGAGAGGTGGGTTCATCTAGGATGAGTAAATCGGGTTGAAGGGCGAGGGCCGATGCTATTGCAAGTCTTTGTTTCTGCCCCCCCGACAAATCCTGCGGATGCTTCGCTTCGGTGCCGCTCAGCCGCACCGCTTCCAAAACACGGGGAATCCTGGCCCGAATTTCAGCCGCAGGCACCCGCAAATTTTCGAGGGCAAAGGCAATCTCATTCTCTACAGAGGTGGCAGTCAGTTGAATCTCAGGGTCTTCAAAGACAGTAGCGACATGCTGTGCCAGATCACTAATGGGGTAGCTAAGGGTATCTTTCCCGGTAATGGAAATGTGACCAAACAAGCGACCGCCATAGAACTGGGGCACAATGCCGTTTAAGGCTAGGCAAAGAGTGCTTTTACCGGCTCCGGTGGGGCCGATGATGCCTAGAAATTCGCCTTTGTAGATCTCTAGTGAAATGTCTTGTAAAACGGGCGTGGTGGACTTTGGATAAAGATAGTAGACGTTTTTAAGAGTTGCGATCGCATCCATAACCATGCATAAAGCTTATTCCATTAAGCAAGTAAATCGTTTCAAATCATCATTCTGGAATCAGTGAGCAATATCTAAACAACCTTACTCAGAAGAATCTGTAGGTAATAAAGGCTCCATTTGACTCAGTAGCTCAGGGATACTGTGCTGAATTACAGTCCAAAGCACCTCATAATTCACATCATCGTAGCGATGAATCACAATATCTCGCATTCCGGCCATGCGAGTCCAAGGAATTACTGGATGTTCTTCCCGATACTCACGAGACAGGCGTTTGGTTGCTTCGCCAATAATTAATACCTGATAGAGGATTGCTGATATCCGCATCTCATCTACCTCTAGCTGAGATAAAGTCAGCCCTTGAGCGTATGCAAGCACCTGCTGCCCTGCCCTAAAGATATCCAGTAATGATGCCTTATCCCGTGACATAAATGAGCTTCGCAGTCCCTAAAATTTCTTTGCGACGGATCCAATTATGGCTTTTTTCAATAGATGGTTTCGTTAACAAGTCCACCTTGCGTTCAAAAAACTGTTCTAACTCGTGCTTCATGCTCACAAATTCAAAACCCCACCGCGCTTCTGGTGCAAAGGTCACCATTACATCTATATCGCTGCTATCTGGGCGAAAATCATCCCGCAGCACTGAGCCAAATAGATAAAATTCCTGCACCTTCCAACGATCGCACCATGCCATAATTTCGGCTTTTGGAAGTACGATCGCAAGTGAACCTGATAACGCTTGAAACCCAGGTGCTGTTACATTCTGCATTGCAGTGCCTCTACTTAATGGACGCTGTCAGCATCGCTAAAAATAATGCCTGGAGTATGTACGACTCTACCTAAACCCGTTTTTTGAGACCAATCTCGTAAAAAAGCACAAATGTTAGTGCTTGTCGACTGATGGCCCCAGTGAGGTGCGCGAGTCACAAAGAGCTCTCCGTCAATGATTTCGTAGCGTTTCCACTCATCGGCAGCGAGTAACTCTACATCAGCGGTCGTCCAGCGGACGGTTTGTGAGGTGGCCTGACTCATGATGTTTGCCCTAATGCTTGCCTGAAGTCTAACCTAATTTCTCTTTGCCAAGAGTTGCAAGACTTTTGGCGCTGTATCCAAACAGACAGCAAAGCGAGATTCCCATGCCAAATGATGCAATTTAGTACTTTGGTTCTATGCCTATCTCTATCGAAAGAACTAGATCGCTTAGAACCGAAGATCCTAGAAAAAAAGAGTCGTTTGAGATTAGGATTCATACGTGTGTGAGTTTTAGCGCTGGACGTCTGCTTGAGGAATGCCTCCCGGTGATCAAGCACTCAGCCATCTAGCCGTTACCTAGAGGAATTGACTTGTTGCGCTCTCAAGGCTCTCAGCAATCTGCAGGCCCAGTGCTTGCGGCTATTGTTACCTTCAATCTGCGTTTTATTAGTTTGGGGCTATTGGCATTAACGACAGCCTGTACCGTGACGGCCTCTGGTGAAACCGACGGGGCAAAATCCCAAAGACCGGAGACAATCGCAGTGGATGTGGCGATCGCAAAACCTAACGCTACCCCTGCTGCCCTCACTTATACGGGTACCACTGCACCGATTCAAGAAGTGCTGTTGCGATCGCAAATTCAAGGCCAGCTTCGAGGGCTGGGGGTAGAAGTGGGCGATCGGGTCCGCCAGGGCCAAATCATCGGACGCCAAGATGATGGGGTGCTCACCGGAGCCGTTAACGAAGCCCGCGCGCAACGAGAAGCGCAGGTCTCAGAAGTTGCCAGCGCCCGCAGTCAGGTGGGGGCCGTCAGTACTCAAGTTGAGCAGGCTCGTCTTACCCTGAGTCAAGCCAAGGGGAACGTGCTTCAGCTCCAAAATTCTGCACGGGCACGGATTGAAGAAGCTCGGTTGCAGGTTCAACAAACTCGAACCGATGCCGCTCGCCTCACTCAACTCGCCAAGGCTGGGGCGATTTCAGAGCAGCAGGCCGAGCAAGCCCGTACCGTAGCCCAGCAGGCCCAGCAAAACCTCGTTAACATTCAAGCCAGCAGCACTCAAGAAATCACCCAGGCCAAAACAGCAGTCAGAACAGCAGAACAAGTCTTGCAGGCGGCAGGGGCGCAAGTAGATATTGAGCAGGGCGGCGTGAGTGCAGCCCAAAAGCGAGTCTTGGCCCAGCAGGCCGTCCTCAATCAGGCTCAAGAACAGCGCTCCTTTGCTGTTCTTAAAGCGCCCTTAAATGGCACTGTTATGGAGCGCTTGGCCGAACAGGGCAACCTCCTCCAGGCCGGGGACGAAGTGTTGCGCCTCGGAGATTTTAGCCAGATTAAAGTAATTGTTCAGGTTCCAGAACGGCTGTTGTCACAGCTCAGGGTTGATCAATCGACCCAGGTAACCCTAGATGCCTTCCCGAATCGCAGCTTTACGGGCAAAATTGTCCGCATCTCGCCTCTTGCTAATGCCACCTCGCGGCTGTTGCCGGTCGAAATCGTGATGGCGAACATCAACGGTCGAGTGGGCAGTGGTTTGCTAGCCCGCGTTAACTTTGCCCAATCGCAACAGCGTCGCGTTCTGGTCCCTGAGAC
>JBAUJD010000349.1:0-2325 GCA_049683515.1 Thermosynechococcaceae cyanobacterium
GCTCAAAGCCACCCAAGACGTGAAGCGTGATATGGAAAGCGATCGCCCAATGGATCGCCTGGTTTGCGGTGATGTCGGCTTCGGTAAAACAGAGGTTGCGATTAGAGCCATCTTTAAAGCGGTGACGGCCCATAAACAGGTCGCATTCCTAGCGCCAACAACCATCCTCACGCAGCAGCATTACCACACCCTCAAGGAACGGTTTGCGCCCTATCCAATTCAGATTGGCCTCCTTAATCGATTCCGCACCGCCGAAGAACGGAAGGATATCCAAAGAAGGCTCCAGACGGGCGAACTCGATATTGTGGTTGGCACCCATCAGCTTTTAGGCAAAGGCGTCACCTATAAAGATCTAGGGATGCTGGTGATCGATGAAGAGCAGCGGTTCGGCGTCAACCAAAAGGAAAAAATTAAGTCCCTCAAAACTGAGGTAGATGTGCTGACCCTCAGCGCCACGCCCATCCCGCGAACGCTGTATATGTCGCTCTCTGGCGTTCGGGAGATGAGTTTGATTACCACCCCGCCGCCCTCTCGTCGCCCGATTAAAACGCATCTGTCACCCTATCGAACCGAAGTGATTGGCAGCGCTATTCGTCAGGAACTCGATCGCGGCGGTCAAATTTTCTACGTCGTCCCGCGTGTGGAAGGGATTGAAGAGGTTGCCGCTAAGTTAAGGGAACTGGCTCCGAATGCGAGACTTGCGATCGCACATGGTCAAATGCAAGAGGGCGAACTCGAAGCCACCATGCTCACCTTCAGCAACGGCGACGCTGAGATTCTGGTTTGCACCACCATCATCGAATCGGGCCTAGATATCCCCCGCGTCAATACGATCCTGATCGAAGACTCGCAAAAATTCGGCCTCTCCCAGCTCTATCAGCTTCGCGGTCGCGTCGGTCGCGCCGGGATTCAGGCCCACGCATGGCTGTTTTACCCTAAACAAAGCACCCTCTCAGCCGCAGCCCGTCAACGCCTCCGCGCCCTTCAGGAGTTTACCCAGCTCGGCTCTGGCTATCAGCTCGCCATGCGCGATATGGAAATTCGCGGCGTGGGTAATCTTTTAGGTGCAGAGCAGTCTGGGCAAATGGATGCGATCGGCTTTGATTTATACATGGAAATGCTAGAGGAATCCATCAATGAGATTCGCGGTCAAGAGATTCCGACAGTGGATGAAACACAGGTCGATCTGTCGCTGACGGCCTTTATCCCGGCGGATTACATTCAAGATCTTGATCAGAAGATGAGTGCTTATCGGGCAGTTGCGGCTGCTAAGGATAAAAAAGAACTCACCCAGCTTGCGGTGGATTGGACAGATAGATATGGTGCCATCCCTACCTCTGCTCAACAGCTCATTCGTATTGTGGAGCTGAAGCAGGTTGCCAAATCGCTTGGTTTTTCTCGCATTAAACCGGAAGGTAAACAGCATGTGATGTTAGAGACCCCAATGGAAGAACCGGGCTGGAAGCTGTTGCAAGAGAAGTTACCAAGCCACCTTCAGACTCGTTTCGTTTACACCCCTGGGAAAGTTACGGTGCGGGGTTTGGGCATGTTAAAGGCAGACCAGCAGCTTGAGAACCTGATTGACTGGCTGAGCAAAATGCAGGGGGCTTTGCCTGAGGCTGTTCCAGTATAATTTGACTATCCAAGATAGAGTCATTCATCAATCCAATTTGATTACCATTGCGTTTATGAACAAGCAGCATATCCTCAACGAGATAGTGCGAACAGCAGAGGCAAATGGTGGTAAGCCGCTTGGTCGCCAACGCTTTTTGAAAGCTACGGGTATCAAAGTAACTGACTGGTCTGGTAAATACTGGGTTCGGTGGAGCGATGCTGTGAAAGAGGCAGGTTTTGCACCCAACGAAAAGCAACAGGCTTTTACCGACGAATACCTTCTCTCTCAATATGCTGTACTCACCAGAGAACTGGGACACATACCCACTGAGCCAGAGGTACGGATGAAAGCGCGATTCTCACAAGACTTTCCGAGTCATAATACTTTCAACCGACTGGGTTCTAAACAAGAAAAAATTGCGCGAACTCATGCCTTTGCGATTGAGCGAGAAGAATTTCTAGATGTAGCGACCATTTGTGAGCTATACCTCCTCGAATCGGAAACAGATGTTGAGGCTCAATATGACGATAAGAGTATCGAACCTGGGTATGTATATCTCATTAAAGCTGGCCGTTATTTCAAGATTGGTAGAACTAACTCATTGTCACGTCCAATACCTTCGCCAACAGATGAAGTGAGAGTTGGCTGTTAGTCAAGAGGGCTTTAGAGCTATGCCTTACCCATAAGTCCTGAAAGTACTTCTGTCGTGT
>JBAUJD010000350.1:0-7779 GCA_049683515.1 Thermosynechococcaceae cyanobacterium
GAGCTGACCGTAGAGCAGGCGCTAGACTTCTCCGGCAAGCTACGAATGCCCGCCGACACCACCAGAGCTGAGCGTAAGCAACGGGTCGATGAAGTCCTCGAAGATCTCAACCTCACCGCTCGTCGATCGGTTTCGATTAAGGCGCTCAGTGGCGGCCAGCTCAAGCGGGTTTCGATTGGGGTAGAGCTACTCACCAAACCCAGTCTATTCTTCTTAGATGAGGCGACCTCTGGCCTCGACCCCGGCACTGAAACCGAGCTGATGCAGCTCTTGCGAGAGCTGGCCGACCAGGGCCGCACCATCTTGCTGATCACCCACGCCACCGAAAATGTCACCCTTTGCGATCAGGTCGTGTTCATGGCACGGGGCGGCAATGTCGCCTACTTTGGCCCACCCAAAGAGGCCACCGCTCACTTTGGCGTCGAACGGTTCAACCAAATATACCGTCGGGTTGAGCATGAGCTATCCCCAGAGCAGTGGAACCAGCAGTATAAAGACTCGCCCCAGCATCAGCAGTACGTTGTTGATCGCCAGCAGAACCTGCAGATGTCGGGCAATTCCCAGGGGAAACGACTCCGGCACCAAGCTCCAGGCGCAAATGTGAAGCGGGTTTCAGCTTGGCGGCAATTCTTGATTTTGTCCCAGCGGAATTTAGCGATCTTGGTGCGCGATCGCATCAACCTCTTGCTGATGCTGGCGGTGGCCCCGCTGATTGGCCTACTCGACTTAATGACTTGGCGCACCCCTTTATGTAGCACCCAAGACGGCAATCCTGGTCTCACCATCACCATGCTGTTCATGACCGTCCTCTTTGCCGTGATGGTAGGAAGCTTGCCCACCATGCGCGAGATCGTCAAAGAGATTGATATTTATAAGCGAGAGCGCATTATTGGCCTCCAGATTTTCCCCTACGTGCTTTCAAAAGTCTGGCTAAGCATCATTTTGGCACTGTACCAAGCCGGTGTCTTTTTGCTGTTCAAAATCATTTCAGTATCCGATTTTCCTTCAGATCCAAGCGTTCTATGGGGAATGTACTTTACCCTCGTGCTGGCCTTCATTGGTGGGATGCTGATGGGATTGCTGGGATCTGCGATCGCACCCAATCAAGGCGTGGCCCCGCTACTGGTCTTAATTTTTCTAGTACCGCAGATTATCTTCGGGGGCGGCGTTTTTCCGTTAGATACCTTTGGGTCATCGGGGCAATTATTCAACAAGCTCTCGTTAACAAAATGGCCCTTTGAAGCCCTTGTAACGCTCTCCGGTCTGGGCCAAGATATCGCCAAAGATCCCTGCTGGATTCAGGTCATTGATGGCGACAAGAAACTGGATGACTTCAAAGAGGCTGACAAAAATAAGTGCCCCTGCATGGGACCGAGTATTTTCAAAGACTGTAACTTCCCCGGCATCGGCGAGTCCTATAAGCCCGTCGTCGATGAGCCAGAACCCACTGAGCCAGAAAAGCCAAACATTCGCTCCCAGTCCGACCAAGATCAGTATGAGAAAGACCTTGATCAGTATCAAGAAGACCTGATCGAGTGGACCTTGAAGCGCGAAGGGGCAATCAGTGCTGCCGAAGGCAAAGTAAACGGACTCACCCAGAAATTCAGTCAAACCTATGACGTTGATATTCAACAGCACTGGATCATCTTCAGCGGCTTTATCCTCGGTATGTTGGGCCTCATTTTAGGCATCCAAAAAGTCAAAGATCTTTTTTAACCCTCAGTGTCTCAATCACAGAGCAGCACTCGTTTCCCGCCTAGGTCGGTGCACTAAGCTGCGATGCTATGCTATGAAAAAGATGAGTGCTTCAGCAAACGCTCTAAGTCGTGTCAATGTTGAACTCACTTAGCCGCCAAGCTCCACCTAGAGGGAACAAATGACCCAGGCTCCCCCAGACCGAATAGACCGGCTAGAAAATACTGTTGACAAAATAGTAGACAAACTTGCTGCTCTCGAACGGCAGCAGATCCAGGCTCCTCCCGATCGGCTTGAGCGGATAGAAGCGGCTGTTGAACGAATGTCTGACAGTATGGTCTCCCTCGAAAAGCAGATATCCGACAGTATGGGTTCCCTCGAAAAGCAGATGTCCGATAGTATGGTCTCCCTTGAAAAGCGGACATCTGACAGTATCAATGCTCTTGATAAAAAGCTAGATATCTTTATTACCCGAACGGATGAGCGCTTTAATACGGTTGATGAACGCTTCAACGCTATTGATGACCGCTTCAATGCGGTCGATCAGCGATTTAATGCTGTAGACCAAGATTTCTCAGATATTAAATCTGATCTAAGACGCAAAGACAACCGACTCTGGGGATTTATTATCACGCTGTTTATCTTTATCGGAGGGCTGCTCAGTAAGGTGGTATTTTTCCCTCAGGCTTAACGCTTGCCCCGACCATAGATTTAATACAGTGATAGGAAGAACAAAGGCTGATGCGAACATTACTAATTTATCCCCTCTTTCCTAAAACGTTTTGGTCCTACGAAAAGATTTTAGAGCTGATTGGCCGTAAGGTTTTGCTGCCGCCTCTAGGGCTAATTACCGTTGCCGCAATTCTGCCTCAAGACTGGGACTTCAAGCTCGTCGATCGCAACGTGCGAGAGGTCACCGAAGCTGAATGGGATTGGGCAGATCTTGTCATTTTCTCTGGCATGATTGTCCAAAAAGCAGACATGATTGTCCAAATTGAAGAGGCCAAGCATCGGGGTAAACGAGTTGCCGTGGGTGGTCCCTACCCCACTTCAATGCCAGATGAGTTTAGAGCAGCCGGGGCCGACTACCTCGTGTTAGACGAAGGTGAAATCACCCTGCCGCTCTTTATTGAAGCCCTAGAGCGTGGGCAAAACAGCGGCACCTTTACGGCTGAAGGCGTAAAACCCGATATCACCACCACTCCGATTCCTCGCTATGACCTGCTAGAGCGAGAGGCCTACGATTCGATGTCTGTACAGTTTTCACGGGGCTGTCCATTTCAGTGTGAATTCTGCGACATTATTGTTCTCTATGGTCGCAAGCCCCGTACAAAAACGCCAAAACAGTTGATTGCCGAATTGGACTATCTCTATGCTTTGGGCTGGCGCGGCGGTGTGTTTATGGTGGATGACAACTTCATCGGCAATAAGCGCAACGTGAAGCTGCTACTCAACGCCCTACAGGTTTGGCAAGCTGAACATCAATACCCCTTCCGTTTTGATACCGAAGCCTCTCTCGATCTCGCGGACGACGACGAATTAATGGAGCTGATGCTGGCCTGCAATTTTGCGGCTGTCTTTGTGGGCATTGAAACCCCAGACACCGAGAGTCTTCAGCTCACTCAAAAGTATCAAAATACCCGTTCTCCGCTTCTAGAAGCCATTGATAAAATCACAAATGCTGGATTGCGGGTGATTGCCGGATTTATCATTGGCTTTGATGGTGAGAAGCCAGGGGCTGGAGAGCGTATTGTCGCTTTTGCCGAAACCACCGGCATCCCCACAACGACCTTTGCCATGCTGCAGGCACTGCCCCATACGGCCCTTTGGCATCGCTTAGAAAAAGAAGGACGCCTATTAGCAGCAGATGGCAACATCAACCAAACCACGCTCATGAACTTTGAACCCACTCGCCCTGTGGATGACATTGCCCGTGAGTATATGACCGCCTTCAGTCAGCTCTATGAACCCACGCAATATTTAGATCGGGTCTATCGCTATTTTTTGAAGCTCGGCCCCCCGAAAGTTCGGCCTCCGTTTCAGTGGCCTGAATGGGTGGTGGTGCGGGCGCTGCTTATTGTGTGTTGGCGTCAGGGTATTGTTCGCCAAACCCGCTGGAAATTTTGGCATCACCTCATCGGTATGGTGATCCAAAACCCTGAAGTGGCGGAGCAATATCTTACGGTCTGCGCTCATAACGAGCATTTCATGGTGTATCGAGAGATTGTACGGCAGCAAATTGAGGCACAGCTTTTAACCTTTAAGCAGCAGCGTCAAGCGTCGCAGCCAGTGCCCATGACTTAAATTGCCAGATTATTGACAGGCGCAGAGCCTAGCGCTAAGTCGGTTTAGCGCTAGGCTCTTGTGCAAAAACACGAAGGACTTCTGCATGGTCAAGGCGCTGAGAAATAGCACCCTCAGACCTTTGCATCACGCGATAGGCGGTTGCGCCATCCTGACCGGAGACAACTCGCTTTAACTGACCATCAACGAAATGGCCTGCGGCACCATCATCAATGGCGATACCGGGGGGGAGATCTCCGGTGGTAACGAATTTTTCAAAGGTTGGCTTACGTTCTGCTTCTAGTGAATAGTGAGGGCAACAACTGCCTGCAATGAAATTCAGACACTTCAATGGCCCCAAGGCATCGGCTCTGGCATCCGTTAAAGCAGACTCAAACCAGCAAACGGCCCCGGCACTGACGCCTGCCAAAATAGTGCCGTTCTTGGCGGCTTCTTGAAGTAAGGGGGGTAAACCCCAAGCTTCCCAGATGGCTAATAGGCTGAGCGTATTGCCCCCGCCCACATAAATAGCGTCCTGCTGCTTGACCCAATCGGCCAGATCAGGGGTACGGCGAAAGAATGTGAGGTGAGAGGGCTGACAATTCAGTTGAGAGAAGCGGGTATAGAATTTCAGACGGTAGCTTTCGGCGTCTCCACTGGCGGTGCCAATGAAGCCGATTTTAGGTTTGCTGGTTTGGCACTGCTCCAAGATATAGGTATCGAGTCCTGGCTCAGACCCTTCTGAAAAGCCCCCGCCACCAATGGCAATGATTTGACCTTGAATCATAAGTGGAAGTACTTTGATAGTGCTGTAGCCGGAATATATTGGCTGGCCTGCCTAAAGATAGCCTTACATGTTCCCGTCTCTAGCCGCTTATGGTTGGGAATCGTCAAAGTCTCTTTGCCCGTCTCGGTTAAACGTTGCATTTTAAGATGGCTCCCACGTTAGCTATGGATTGCGAAACCGAACGGCTCAAGTATCTTGACAACTTCTGAGCCAAATAACTGTTTGAACTTAGACATACTCAGGCTGAAGCTCAAAGGTTACAGCCAATGAGGGTTGGTCCACCAAGCCAAATTCTGCAGGATTTTCGCCCTCAAGGTGTAGGCTAACAGCCTCACTTAGGTTCTGTGAAACTTCATCTAAGGTTAAACCTTGCGTGACCACTGAGATTTCCATGCATTCAGCGAGATAGCCTTGTTCTTCACCAGACCGAATAATGGCGTGAATATTTTGTTGTAAATGGATCATGTCATTTTCACCCTAATAACATTCAGTCAACTTTGGTAGTGAAACTGAAGTATTGCATCTTGCTCATCACTGGATAAATGGCCCCTAAGACCACGACATATCTATAATAACGGACTCATTCTTCCTATCGATCAGCACTGTTCCTCCGATCGCGCCTTCTTCTCCGGATTGAACTTCATCTCGAAGGACATTGCCCTTACCTGTCTTTGGCGATTGACTCCTAAGTCTTTTTGAGTTTTGCACCCATTGATTAATCTTTGCTTCGGTTGATTCAAATGAAAGATTAAATTGACGAGTGAAAGTTCCACCCAATATTTTTATTGTGACATTTTGAGAGTTGTCGGATATTTGTGCAAGGCCACCCCAAATTAGAGTAGCTTGAATCGCGCTTTCTTGTTGCCGTGCAAACATTTCGTTATTGAATCGTGCAGAAAGCTCAATTCCAAGCCAGATTGCAGTTGAGACTCCAATGGTGGAAACAATAAATAAAATATTACGAGTCTTTTTTCTCATGATTGATTAGCAGACTGATAGCTATTGAGCATTAGCACGAATTGTAACTTGAGTCTCCCATCCAGAAGACAAATAACTGATCAAATAATCAAACCACAAAAAAATCGCCCCCTCATTTGAGGGGGCGATTTCATCAATCACTTATCTAAATTATTGAGAGAACGAACGAACGTTGTCTCATTAGACCTTTGTGATTAGCCATTGATGGCTGGAGCAGTCAGAGCAACCGTAGTAGACTCCATGGAAGCTAGGTCCAGAGGGAAGTTGTGAGCATTACGCTCGTGCATTACTTCAAATCCCAAGTTGGCTCTGTTCAATACATCAGCCCATGTGCTGATCACGTTGCCGCTTGAATCAACAATAGAATGGTTGAAGTTGAAACCGTTCAGGTTGAAAGCCATGGTGCTGATGCCCATTGCAGTAAACCAGATTCCAATGACCGGCCATGCACCCAAGAAGAAGTGCAGTGCGCGGCTGTTGTTGAATGATGCATATTGGAAGATCAACCGACCGAAGTAGCCGTGAGCCGCAACGATGTTGTAAGTCTCTTCTTCTTGACCGAATTTGTAACCGTAGTTCGCAGATTCAACTTCTGTTGTCTCACGAATGAGAGTAGAAGTCACGAGGGAACCGTGCATTGCGGAGAACAGTGAACCACCGAAGACACCGGCAACTCCCAACATGTGGAAAGGGTGCATCAAGATGTTGTGCTCTGCCTGGAATACAAACATGAAGTTGAAGGTTCCAGAGATACCTAGAGGCATCGCATCAGAGAATGAACCTTGACCCAAGGGGTAGATGAAGAATACGGCGAAGGCTGCAGACACTGGAGCAGAATATGCAACACAGATCCAAGGACGCATGCCGAGGCGGTAGGAGTATTCCCACTGACGACCCATCCAGCAGCAGATTGCAATCAAGAAGTGAAAGACAATCAGTTGGTAAGGACCACCGTTGTATAACCACTCATCAAGAGAAGCGGCTTCCCAGATGGGGTAGAAGTGCAAACCGATAGCGTTGGAGGAAGGGACAACGGCACCGGTGATGATGTTGTTGCCGTAAAGAAGTGAACCCGCGACTGGCTCACGAATGCCGTCGATGTCAACGGGAGGTGCGCCGATGAAGGCGATGACGAAGCATGTGGTCGCAGCGAGGAGGGTAGGAATCATCAAAACGCCAAACCAGCCAATGTAAAGGCGGTTGTCGGTGCTTGTGATCCAGCTACAGAAACGCTCCCAGGCGCTGCCGCTTTCGCGACGTTGTAATACTGTGGTCATAATGATTATTGCGGTATGAATTAGGTTTTACAGGCAAACATTAAAAAAATTTTGCCTACGTAAATAATAGTAACGAAGATTAAGACGACATGTAACGGAATACATATTCTCTTAATGTTTCGGCATGAGAGCCTGAATGATACGCTGCATGGGTTTTGCAGGGGCTTGCTTGCCGTCATTGCAAGGGTAAGAATATAACTATCGATAGAGAAGACCAGGAGAGTTCTTATGCATATCTATAGACTGCCTGCTTTCTCAGATAACTATATTTTTCTGTTGCACGATGAAGATCAAAATATTGCGGCGGTCGTTGATCCAGCCGACTCGGCCCCGGTGCTCAGAAAGCTAAATGAGTTAGATGCTGCGCTAGTAGCAATCTTTAATACTCACCATCATTGCGATCATGTCGGCGGAAACCTTCGGCTGCTCAAGGCATTCCCAGATGCTTTGGTCTACGGTGGTGCTAAAGATAAAGGACGGATCCCTGGACAGCAGTTTTTTCTAGAGGATGGAGATCGAGTCGAGTTTTGCGATCGCACCATCCACATCTTCTTCGTCCCCGGCCACACCCGCGCCCACATCGCCTACTATTTCCCAGCATCACAGGATGAACCGGGTGAGCTATTTTGCGGAGATACCCTGTTCGCGGGAGGCTGCGGTCGTCTCTTTGAAGGTACGCCTGCCCAGATGCTAAGTTCCTTAAGCAAGCTACGCGATCTTCCTGAAGAGACTCGCGTGTGGTGTGCCCATGAATATACG
>JBAUJD010000351.1:0-3306 GCA_049683515.1 Thermosynechococcaceae cyanobacterium
GATCAGTACTGGGCAGCATCGCCACGGCATATTCGCCCGTCACGGCGGGAAAAATATCTCGGGTCAGATTGACCGACCAATGCTCGCCCCCCTGCTTCAGGAGGCGATGAACCCACCTATCTAAGGCATCGTAGCCCTTTAGATCGGTATTGATCTGGTCCCAGAGCTGCTCTAAATTAACGCCAGAGGCCACCAGGGGACTGCTTGCAGGTACATAGTTGAGGGCCGTTAGAGGGGCGGTCACGGTGGGCGTTACTAAGGTTCCCTGTCGTTCTGAATCCGCGACTAAGACGGTCTCGGCCAGGATGCCTTGTCGCGCTTTCCCCACCTGCACCGCGAGGGCGCGATAGGGGGGGGCACTCGATTTTGAGAACGCTGAGAGGTCTGCATAGATGAAGGCATCCTGCGGTGCTTGCTGCAAATTGTCGATCGCGCTGCGGTAGTCAACATTGGTGGTGAGATTTTGTTCATTCTCAATGGCCGACTTCAACACGGAGGCTGAGTTCGCAAGCAGAATCGTGCGATCATCCACAATGGCCGTGGCAAGATTTTGAAACGGCTGCAGCGCCGAGAGATCTGCTGCCAGAGGCTTAGGGGCACGGAGCTGGGTCGAGATCAGGCTAACACCCTTATATTGCTCAAAGCGAAGGGGTTGCCCCGCTTTGACCTGCCGCTGCCAGAGCTGTTCAATGCAGCTCTGACTGTCTTTGCCCCCCCGGGTTGTCCATGCAAAGAGGTAGTCATGGTCACGGATAGGACCGGCTAATGCAAAGGCAAGCTCTTCATCAACACAGGGCTGGATATCGCGGCGGTAGTCAACCCCCGCCGTTGTCAGCAAGGCCTGGGGCCACTGGCTCAAAGACGACGGCGACCCCCCGGTTAAGAGTGACTTCGGGTTTTGCAGCGCCACAAAAAGGGGCGATCGCTCCGGTATAAATTGGGCCGTGACCGGTTCTAGAATCTGCTGGGTAGGGGCGGGAACTGTGTCAGCATAGGCAAAACTTCCACAGGAGAACCATAGGGCAATGGCTAGCAGTTGAACCCAAAGGAAACATCGCTTCATCATTAGCACAGAGACCCTGATTTGGATGGCTCATGATGACAGGACCACCCACGAAGCTTCGTCGTTCCGGTTCATTGCCCCTGACACCAAGCTCTATTATATGAACTACCCCGCCTCAAGGAGGACGGAGTTTCGGATGCTTCGACGCCGCCAGTTGCCTTGGACCAATCAGTCCGTAGTAGAGCTGGCCGACTCCACATCTATAGAGGACAGTTCCTGTCCCCTGTCTGTTGCCAGACTATTTTTTAGCTAAAAGAGTTGGGGCCATGCCATTACAGCGATTGTTGCTCCAAACTGTTGTTTCTATTTTAGCAAAGGTGTTGCACTATGAGTCAGTCTTAGGGGCATCAGACCTAACTGGCGGTGCGTTGAAAGAGCGTGTCGAGATATACCCGTGCCGTAGAGCGGTCGCTGTCGCCATTTTGAAGCAGAAACAGAGAGAGGGCCGCCGAAAAGACCCGGTCTTGGTCCCAGTCTGGATGTGCTTCTAGATAGCCCTTCAGGGTTTCATGGAGGTCTTCAGGAATTTCAGCCAAAATGCTAATCGTCGTTGCGTTCATGAGCGCTCATTCCTTTACGTTGTGAAGATGTGTCGTGGTCTGATGTTCTAGATTTATGAAGCACAAAATTGCCCCCGCTTGTGCCGCTATGCCTGAGAGCCTAATATTCTTTCAGACAGAGAGGAATGATGGGAGAACACCGATGCTCATCGTAACCGGTCGAACCATTATTTGCGATCAGGGGGTGGGGTTGTCAACCGGGCTGCGCCTTGATGTGTGTCGAAGAATTTTTGCCCTTCTCACGGCAGATTAAGGCTTACTGGCGTTTTCGTTTACATAAATTTAATTTGACCTGGGGAAATCTCAAAAATACGTGAAAATCCCCAGAATTCTAGCCAGCCCAATAAACTCGTTCGACCCTGTGGAAAACTCTGGTTTTTCTGTGGAAAACTTTCTGTCAACCTGTGGAAAACTACTCTTGAGCTGTGGAAAACCTGTGGAAAACCTGTGGAAAACCATTTTGAATGATACAAATTACAAATCATAGTGAAAAGTCAGCGTCTGATCATCTGACGCCACGATGATCGAGTTTCTGTTATGTAGACCGATGGGAATCGCTCTGGTCTGGGATGCGACAATCGGTCCAAAGCAGTACTGCCAAGCTATGACAGCGCCAAGAGCGAGTGACGATGGGGACGGGCAGGTCGGATGTAGAGTGCTGTGATCAAGGTTCATGATCTTGCCGAGCGCAGCCCGTCGGGCTTTAATGAACCCCATGCTGATGTGTGAGTCTGTTTTGTGCCCCAAACTCGTCGGATGATCGGTCGCGCTGTGGCTGCTGCTCTCAAGGTGTGGTTGCGATCGCAACTTGACCACGTCGTCGATCTAGAGCTAGTCATTGAGAGTGGCGATGGCAGGCTGAGCCGTATTGCCCAGGTTCATCTCACGGCTTCTGAAGCGGTTTACCAAGGTATTCATTTAAGCCACATCAGCGTGGTGGCCCATCACATCGAAGTCAACCTCAAGCAAGTGTTAAGAGGCAAGCCCCTACAGCTCCTGCAGCCAGTGCCCATCAATTTGGCCGTGAGTCTGCCGACTGAAGACTTACAGAAATCTCTATCGGCCCCTATGCTCAAGGCCACTGTTAGCCAACTGCTGCAAACACTCCTGCAGCCTCAGCTTCATCCAGGTGATATAGCCCTAACGGTTGAGCAGATTCACATTGAAGAAGAGCGATTAATTTTGACGACGGCAGCCTCAGCGGCGCTGGCCTCTGGAATCTTAAGAGCGGGTCTTGCCATCGGCGAACCTCAGCAGTTGTGCCTGTATCAGCTCGATTGGCAATGGCAAGACCCAGCGGCAATGACTCGGTACCTCTTGGAGGACTACACCATTGATCTTGGCCCAGAGATCAATTTGCAGTCCCTATCGCTCAGCCCTGTTGCCATTGCTTGTACCGGCCAAATTACTGTGCAGCCCTGACCATTAAAGATATTGAGAGGTCCATCTAGAACCGTAATGCCTTGGATTGCCCATCTGATTGCCAACAAGTGCCGTGAATCCAAGTACCATAGAAGTCATTAGGGCGATTAGCACAGTGGTAGCGCGCTTCCTTCACACGGAAGAGGTCACAGGTTCGAACCCCGTATCGCCCATGTTTTTTGTTACTGCGAATAATAACTCGACCATGATAGACTCTGGCGGGAGTTAATCAGTGGTAATCAAATCTGTCTGATTTTGGCG
>JBAUJD010000352.1:0-1921 GCA_049683515.1 Thermosynechococcaceae cyanobacterium
CAGCAGGATAAGGCGATCGCCATTGCCGAAACACAGTTTGCGAGCACCAAAAACGCATTGCGCTTTCAGGTTGAGCAAGCCTACAGCAGCCTAAAATCAAACTTCAAAAATATTGAAACCTCGTCTAATACCGTAGGTCAAGCCGAAGAGAGTCTGCGCCTCGCCCGGCTTCGGTTTCAGGCGGGGATTGGGACTCAACTCGATATCACAACGGCACAGAATGACTTGACCCAGGCACAAGGACACCGATTATCAGCCATCCTTGACTATAATCGCGCCCTAGCCACGGTACAGCGAGCCACTAGCTATCAGCAGCCCATTGCGCCTTTTTAGGGATGTTGATGTGGGGCTGAGTGCAGTCGGCGCGATCCCAGCCCGGCGCGCCGAGGACTCTTTGCTTGAAACGACCCACGGCTCCCATTAAAAAGAAGCTCACCCAGGTCAGATAGAGCGGCCTTCGATAGAAATCAAAGTAGCCCAGCGACCAAGCGACAAAACAACGGGCAACCGAGTCTGGCCCTTGTTTCATACTGTCGTTTACGGCGTTGAGAAAGATCTCCATGGCGGGTTTGCATCCCATCATCCAGTAAAACAGCCGCATGGTGACCACGATATGGAACTCATAGCCCTGGCACCAGCGTTGATACTGCCGCAAGGGGCGCTGATTGTGTCCACCCTTAAGAAAGACATCAATGGCGTCGGCAGACTGTTCTGCCATTTTGAAGGCGGCCTGGACGCCGGAGGACAAAAAGGGATCGACAAAGAAACTGGCATCCCCCACGAGCAGCCAGCCATCTCCTGCCTTACGCTGGGCAGCATAGGATAGGTCTCGTAAGATATGTATTTTTGAAATCTGCTCTGCATCACTGAAGCGATCGCGCAAAAACTGATAGCGATTAATCGTGGTGAGCAAAATCTCCTCGGGCGAGAGTTTGCTCCATCCGGTAGGCCGATTCACCACGACCCCCACGCTCATCTCGTCGGCACCGATGGGAATGAACCACACCCAGCCATTTTTAATAAAGTAGAGTGCGATCGCACCTTGTTCTCGGCCTGGGTTGGGCGTGACATGGCGAAAGTGCCCAAAAACAGCGGAGGTACGAATGATCGGATCTACCTTAATCAGGTTACGGTCACGACCTATCAGCGTCTGCCGACCGGTGCAATCGGCAATGCAATGAGCATTTGTGGTGTAGGCTTGGCCTGTTTGCGATCGCCATTGCACACCTGTGGCGCGATCACCCTCCCAGAGAACCTGCTTGACGACGGCCTGTTCACAAACGGTTACTCCTTGGGATTTTGCATTCTTGAGTAGAAACCAGTCAAACTCACCCCGCTTGACCTGGTAAGCATCAGGGTGCTCAGGGAAACCCCCTGTGGGCCAGTTTTGGGGAGCCGTAAAGTCAATATAGGCAGACTCATAGTCAGACTTTTGAGGATCAGTACCCAGGCGAAATTCTGCGGCATCTTTGTAAGTGAAGTTCAGATCTTGGAGCGCCTCCGTGATGCCCAGCTTTGACCAGATCACCTGACTGGCGGGCAATAAAGATTCACCCACATGAAAACGTGGAAATTTCTCCCGCTCCAGCAATAAAACCTGATAACCCTGTCGAGCAAGCAGCGTCGCTAAGGTCGAGCCGGCAGGGCCACCGCCCATGACAACAACGTCACAGTGATGATGATTACTCTGAATACCGTGATCTTGAGTCGCATCATTTGCTCTCATCAATGTGGCTCCTCAGCCAGTAGCCTGAGTATTTGACTAGACTTATGGCAATAATGACTCCTAACATGGGTGGTTCCCATTTGAGATAAATCTTCGCGCTGATTTGTTAAGAGACATGGCAAATTAACAAATTAAAGTCACGTCATTTTACAGAGCCTAAATATCTGATTTTAGTCAACAGTAGCACTCTAAGAT
>JBAUJD010000353.1:0-1815 GCA_049683515.1 Thermosynechococcaceae cyanobacterium
GTCATAGCCCCACGATTCCCGTATTGATCTTCACGGCAAACGATAGCTTCTCCCAGCGAATTACAGCAGCCCGTTCAGGGGGACAGGCTTACCTCTCGAAATCACTCCCCAGAGAGCAAATCTGGGATCGAGTTGAGCATACGCTCCAGTCAGCAGGTCTGATTGAGGCCCAAGTCATGATTGTGGACGATGATCCTACAATTTTGGAGGCCGTGGCCGCAATCCTCAGACCCTGGGGATTTGCAATCACGGCGCTCAGCGATCCAACCCAATTTTGGGAGACTCTGACCGCGAACCCACCGGATCTGTTGGTGCTAGATGTTGAGATGCCCCAGATTAGTGGGGTCGATCTGTGCAAGGTGGTCCGCAACGATCCGGGGTGGGAGCAGTTGCCCATTATCTTTTTAACGGCTCACACCGAACCAGAAGTCGTGAATCGCGTCTATGCCGTCGGGGCTGATGATTTTGTCAGCAAGCCCATTATCGGCCCCGAACTGGTGGTCCGTATTCTCAATCGCCTAGAGCGCTCTAGGCTCCAGCGACAGATTTCTGAGATCGATCCCGTCACTCAAATCTTGCAGCGCTCTACCTCTACCGAAACGATGGACGCGCTGTTAGCTACCGTTGAGCAGCATCAACAGTCTCTGTGTTTAGTGCTGCTAGAGGTAGAGCGCATCCCCCAAATTAATGCCTGTTTTGGCTTTGAGACGGGCAATCAGGTTCTGCGATACGTGACCCAATCGATACTAAGCCGTCTTTCTAAGGATGATGTGGTGATACGCAGCGGTGGCACTCAATTTATGGTGGGGTTACAGAATCTCTCGCATCTAGAGAGTCGTGAGTGGCTGCAAGGGCTGGTAAGCACTCTAGATTGCGAACCTTTCTATGCCCCCGATGGCACCCTTGTTCAGATGAGCTGTGGTGCAGGCATGGCTCACTATCCTGAACATGGGACACAGATGCAGGCTCTCTATCGGGTCGCAGAAATTGCGATCGCAACAGGATCCGAATATTCTGCCCCATCGCAAACGGCCCTGGAGGAGAACTCAATCAATGAATGAAACAGGGCCACAAACCATGCAGGAAGAGGTTCTCAACACCCTAGATGCCCTCGTTGTGGTGTTAGATCAACAGGGACGAATTATCCAATTTAATCGGGCCTGTGAGCAATTAACAGGCTATTCCTTCGCTGAGATCAGAGAAAAAGCCATTTGGGATTTTCTATTAATCCCGGAAGAGATTGAGGGAGTCAAAACCGTCTTTGCAAACCTGAAGGCTCCCAATGATACAAGCCAACATGAGAATATTTGGGTTAGCAAAACAGGGCAACGGCGGTTGATTGCCTGGTCTAATACGACCCTCACTCACCCACAAAACTATGAAAAATATATCATTGGGACCGGCACTGATATCACCGAACGCCGTCAGCAAGAGCTTGCCCTCAAGCAACAAATTAAATATGAGCAGCTTTGGAGTGATATCGCAGCCCACATCCGCCAGTCCCTGAACCTAAAAGATATTCTCAATACCACCGTCACCGAGGTCCGTCAGGTTCTTGAGACAGATCGGGTCATGATTTTCAGGTTTGAGCCGGACTGGAGTGGCAAAGTGCTGGTAGAATCCCTTGGCTCTGGCCCTTGGCTCTCTGCCTTTGATATGAAAATCCGCGACACCTGTTTTGCCCAGTCCTATGTGCAGCGCTATCGTGCAGGCCGCATTCATTCCATTGAAGATATTCACAGCGCCAATCTAACGCCCTGCTACATTGAGTTTCTGCAGCAGTTTCAGGTGCGGGCTAATTTGGTGGTGCCAATC
>JBAUJD010000354.1:0-5654 GCA_049683515.1 Thermosynechococcaceae cyanobacterium
GGTAAGGGTCAAATAAATAGGCTAGCTGGATGCGATAGGCTTCAGAAACCAGTCGGAACAGTGAGGCATCAGCCTTAAATGACCAAAGTAATTCTTTCTCAGCAAGATTAAGTTTATTGATTTCCTCAACATACAGCAGTTGATCTTTTAAAGATCCACTGGCATCCTTGAAAACTACTGTTACACCAAGATCTCCGTGATTCTCAACACCGATAATCTTAGCAAGGCCAATTGATGACAATCCCTCAATCAATACTCCGGGCTTAATATCATCTATTTTTGCCATTTTGCCGCCATCGCATTCAGATTCCGGGACTTTAATTTGGCTTACACCATGATTCCCGATGATTTTACTGTGTACCATTTTAGACGGCTTTAAGCTATCGTCGTTTCCTGGTTAAAAACTATCTAGAAAGTAAATTTGGCAAAGCGCCTAGCCTTCAGTGGGATGCTGAAGCTATAGTGACCTGACTCGCCAAATCTTCCCACCACCCTGTCGCCATTCGCCCCCTGCCCCCTGCCGTCGTCCTCCCCCCACGCTCTCAAAGGACTGCTCCAGTCGTCGCGTCGCATTGACTACTAGAGCTTTTCCGTGCTTCGCACCGAGAAGAAGCACCAAGCCAGCGGAGCAATAATCCCTACATCACCCAACTCCCTATCCCCGCCGTCTCCGTGCCAGCCATAGAGGCAGCTTCAGAAACCTGGTTTATACCCTCGTTACCCCCTCACATTTCAGCCCCTCGGGGGCTTGCTCCAGCGGTGCGCTAACGCGCGGCTACCAACAACAGCGCGGACTAAGGTACCACACAGCGGCTGTCTTGCAACCCCTTCGGTACTCCCGCTCTTCGCTCCGCTATCTAGGCTAAGTGCGATCGCATCCGTTTCTTGGCTCCGCTGCGTTTAGTCCGTGTCCTCGCAAGCGGTTGGGGGCTGATTTTGTTGTGCAATGCACATTGTCTTTTGGGGAGTGCCCCAATCCCCCACCCAACCGGGGTGGCAACGCCGGTCAACGTGTGGTGTCCAGAGGCTGTCGTTTTTGGCAGGTTCTTGCCATGTTTTTTATTCTATTGCTAGTCGCAGGTGCCATTATGCTCAGTCTTCTTCGCACTCCCGCTCCAGTCGTTCAGCTTCCTACTCAGTTAATGGGTGGGGTTTGGTCCTGCTGCCATCTGCGGTTGCTGGGGTCGGGTTGGGCTGAGCTGGCGGGGGTTCCTTGCCCGTCAGCGGCGGCTACCGTCGAGCGGCTGCAGGGGTTGGGGGCTGGCCGGGTGTCCATTGCTGGGTCTAGCACTCAGTTGTGCGTCATTCGGTTCCAGGCACAGCGGTCGGTGTTGCTGCAGCTCTCGGGGGCTTTCCCCAGCGCTTGCAAGGTTGCATAGTTTTCGGGTCGGGGTCTTCGGGCCTCGGCTCTTTTTTTATTTGTCAGAAGCCTGAATTACGGAGAGCGATGGCCGAAGGCCGGTCGGAGACCATCGCATCTCTATTGTTGCTAAAAGATCTTAAGCGGGCCAGAAGACATGACGACCATGAAATAAAGTGAGGTCAAAATTCAAACATCGGTGAGGATGCACGAACGATGGCTAAGTTTCAGATCTACCAAGACAAAGCTGGTGAGTTTCGATGGCGGCTACGAGCGGGTAATCACCAGATTATTGCAACCGGAGGCGAGGGCTATAAATCTAAGAGTGACTGCAAGCACGGCATTGAACTAATCCAGCGAGATGCAGCATCGGCTGAGATTGAAGATCAAAGCTAAAGGCTCACTGACTTTATTGGTGAGCAGCCTTCTGCACAACCGCTAACTCTAAGCCCAATTGCTCGGCAATTTGCTCTACCGTAAGACCTGCCTTCAGTAATAGAGGGACAGTCGCCAGCTTGCCCTTTTGCTCGCCGCGCTCTTCACCAATCTGCTCACCTTCGGCCTTTGCTTCTCGGTAAACTCTGGTTTCTTCTAAATTTACACCCAGCATCGCTTCCACCTCTTCTCGGCTCAAATCAGCAAACTTGTAGACAGCAATCGTCGTTAGTACCTCTATTATGTCCTGTCTCGGCAATAGAGGAGACTCCTCCTCCTGAACTCGCTCCATGAGTTGACGGGCCTTCGTTGCCATTTGCGATTCTGGCACGGTTGTAAGCTGCATCAGTTGAATTCCCACAGGCTGATTTTCCGGCTCCCCCAACTCATCTAGGTAGATGCGAGTTACCTGGGGACCATTGAGTAAAGAGCGATGAATCGTGGTGTTTTTAGGTTCCAGCTTCCGTGAGGGGTAAATCACCACCCCATACCAATCGTCATAGATCGATGGATTACGGTACAGGTAGAGTAAGGATTCAGCGAAGAAGCGATCGTACAATTCCTCATCCTTTTGAAACTGAATCTCTGAGAAATAGATCACTTTAGGGGACGCATCTTCGGGCGGCAAGAAAACACCATCAATCCGAAATCTGGGTTCTTTCACCTCAATAGACTCAAATCGATAGTCCCGAGCCTGCTCAGGTGGCTGTTCCAGTAATGTGAACAGCAGACTGGGGAATTGCTTAAAAATCTGATAGTAAATCGCGTCTCGTTTCACAAGAAAACCTGGACAATACAGCCAAGCTTGATTGTACGGTGCTGCATGGAATTTTCCGTGCTAACGCACCGACAAGAGGCACCGACCCAGCGGACCAAACACGATCAACAAAAGCACAAACGCTCTACCGCTGTCCCCGTGCTTTTGCTTCCACCAAAGGATCTTCAGCAGTCGCGCCCGTGGCGCTTGTATCAGTTGGGCTATCGCTTCAAAATGCACCCTAAAAGACCACAGGTGTGGCGGCGGCGAAGCGAGGCGAGGGCAAGGGGTTCTATATCGTGAACGCCGCCGCAGTCATCCCAGGATAGGGGCGCATTTTGATGGTCAAGCCGGGAGCTATCGCCAAACAACGGCAATTGGTGGATTGCCCTTTTATTGCGTGGTGCGTCCGGCCCCTATTAGCTCTTGATCTACTGCGAAAGGCATTACTAAAGAGCCTCCCGCACTTTTAGGCAGTTGGGCATTTTGCTCCTGCCGCCGTTTGCGGCTTGACAACCGCTCTTAGCCAGGATTTGTGGCAACAGCTCCGCTCGGCTCAGGCAAAGGGGCTGCATTTTATACGGTGTTGCATCATTTATATCAAGCTCAATTGTTGAGTTTCCAGCCATTCCAGCGATTGTCCTACATCACTTAGGGGGTGCAGTTCCACTGGTAATCCCAAACCAACAGCAAGGGCAATTGTGCCCCAAGTTCCAGATCTCTGCGCTCTTTTAGGCCAACTGCGGCTAGGCTTCAACCCCAAAGGCGCTGGTTTATTGGGCCAAGCATGTAGAGTACCACCCACAGCAGCTAAGGCTTTCACCATGCGGGTGCTGCGCTCTGCTCCCTGGGCACGGTAGGGCAGGTTTACCTTTTTCTGGTACAGCTCGAAATTAACTTCACTGCTGCAGGCCACTTCAAGAGCCAGCGCATCTAAACCCGTTGCGTCGCCGACATGCCAGTACGAGCAAATCACCAAGGCGTTAAGCTCCCTCAAGGCTTGCTCATGTTGTTCTAGGGTGAGCTTGCGGGGGCCAGTCACTGCAATAATTTGCATAGAGTTTTCCGCACATAATGAATCCTTATTATAGCATGTATGCACGCTTATTTATTGATTTTAATCAGCTTCTCGGATATCGCCTCTCTGATTAATTCTTGCCAGTTTGGGACCGCCGTAATTTGCTGCTTCATCCGCTCAGTGACTCGCAACTGTAACCGTGCTGTTAAGGGTTCAGGGCGATCTGTTTTGAACTGATGTGCCGCTAGATCTGGATTGCCGCCGGGTCGTGCCATAATCTCACCTTCGCTTACCGCTCAAATATAGCGTGGCTACAGGTAATAGAGCCATAAGTAATTTAAATCAAACATGCACTTATTTTACTTAATTATTGCGTGTACACCAGTTATAATAAGCATATAAGTAAAAGCCCCTGCTGTTTCTTTGGACGGACTCAGCAGGGGATGACTCCAACAAGAAAAAGGAATCAACGCTATGTTACCAATCATCACTGATACTGCGCTCAATCATCTCAATAGAGCAGCCAATCAGATTCAAGCTGCACTGTTAGATCGAACAGGAGAGCAATACGATGTTCGAGATCTCAATGATGCTCTAGCTCGATGGCTAGATAGCTCTATCGAATCGCTTTGTGAAGATGCCTGTGAGCTTTGCGTGACAGGTGATCGCACCTATGGCAGTTTTAACCGAGATGTCTTTGAGGCTCAGTTGAAGCGAATAGCCTCTATCAATACCTGGGATCAGACAGCCGAGGTTGTGCAAGTTGCAAAGGATCAGCAAGCGCTGGCCTTGGATCGCGCTGCCTAGTTTTTGTTTTTGGGGGAGCCGTCTCCCCTTACCCCCAGAACATTGATTAAGGACCATTCTAATGATGAAACTTTCCGCGTATCCGGGTGCGATCGCAAGTCTGCAGCACCAGCTTCTTGACCTAGATCAGCAAATCATTTCACTGACAGAGAGCGTAACCCTGTTCGCTTCTTTGATCGATAAAGCAATCGCGTTTGATACAACCCTCAAAAATGAGGCCCAACGCAAAGCGGTCAAGCTAGAGCGCCAGCAGAGTGACTCTGATTATTACGAGGCCGCACTTGCTCTCAAGAATGCTAAGCAAAAACGCGATCAGCTCTCCATCGAGCTGGAGTTGCAACGCAGTCAGTTCAGCGTTGCCAAGCTGGATATGAGATGTGCGATCGCAAACCTAGAGGCCCAAGTCGCCGCCTAACGCCACACCCACAAAATTGGAACAAAAAATGCAATTACTCACCAATGAAATCAGGCGGCAGTTGCCGCCGCTATATTCCACTGAGAAAATTTCAGACCCAACGGTCTGGGTCAAGTTTTTCACACCCTATTCATCTTGGACTTGGTATGTGACCGAGTTTGACGGTAAAGATACTTTCTTCGGCCTGATTCAAGGGTTTGAAGAAGAGCTAGGCTATTTCAGTTTGACGGAATTGCTTAATGCTTGTGGTCCCTATGACCTCGGTATTGAGCGAGATCTCCATTTTCAACCCACCCCACTCTCTAAACTCCGTCAGGGTGCATTAGTCTCACCTGATTGAGTTGCAATTGAAAGCCTAGACGAGAGCGAAGCAGACTGCTTCGCTCTCATTTTTATGGCACTCTTGAGTACATCTATACTATTAACGGTGATTCAATTTTTTTGTTATGACTCTTTTTTGTCCCCCAGAGTCGGCCCTCTGGAAGCCAAAGATCACAAGATCTGCGTTTCGGTACTTTGGTGGCAAATGGTTATTGGGTGGCTGGATTCGCTCTCATTTTCCCCAACACGCTTGCTACGTGGAACCCTTTGGCGGAGCCTTTAGTGTGGGTCTGCAAAAGCAGCAGGTAGGCTCTGAGATTTATAGCGACCTTAATGCTGATACAGTCAATTTCTTTCAAGTGCTTCAGCAGGAGTCTGAGAGGCTAATAGATGCGATCTCAACATCACCCCGAACAGAGGCAGAATTCCAGCATTGCCAGGAATCTTGCGATCATCCTGTGGAGAGAGCGAGGCGTTACTATCTCTATTGCCAGATGGCGTATATCGGTGGCGGTGGCCGCTGGAGTCATGGCCTCAGTTC
>JBAUJD010000355.1:0-3977 GCA_049683515.1 Thermosynechococcaceae cyanobacterium
GTCTCAGGCTGTATCTCAGGCTTGTTAATGTGAAAGGGGGCACATAGACAGAATTTTGCTATGCCCGATTTCTCTCTTTCTGCCTTGAACAAGTGTGCAACATTCGTAAAAACCAATTGACATATGACTTCAACTCAGCCCTTTCTCTGGGGCGTTGCTACTTCTGGCTCTCAAAGTGAAGGTGGCTACAACGGCCCTGAGCAGCCCCAGAATAACTGGTCTCAGGCCGAGAAAACGGGAGAAGTCATGACGACAGGGGCGGCCTCAGAATTTTGGCAGCGCTATGAAGATGATTTCAAAACCTGCAAAGAAATGGGTTTGAACGCATTTCGTATGGGTTTAGAGTGGCCGCGAATTCAGCCGACCACGGATAGGGAGACTGGACCTGCTCCCGTGTTTGACCGCGCCGTCATTGATGCCTATGCCGATCGCATCGCTGCTTGTCGGCGTCAGGGATTAGAGCCGATTGTGACGCTGCAGCACTTTACCCATCCGGCTTGGTTAGGGGTTGATGCATGGCTAGAGGAGCGCACCGTTGATGCCTATGCCGACTATGTACAGGTGACGGTCACGCAGCTCAATCGTCGGTTAGTCGAGGTGCATGAGCTACCGCCCATTCATTGGTACATCACCCTTAACGAGCCGAATATTCTGGTCAACAATACCTATCTCAATGATCAGTTTCCGTCTGCAGTGGAGGGTGGTTTGGATAAAATCTTTCGAGCCTATAGTCATTTGCTGGCGGCTCATGTCTGTGCATATAACCTGATTCACGATACCTATGAAGCCCAAGGGTGGCCGAAGCCAAAGGTTTCGCTCAATACTTACTGCAGCGATCTGTACTGGTCTGATCAGCTGATTTGGGATCTGTTACTGAGTCGGCAGCTCGGCATTGAGCGGGCCGATCTTGCGGACTATGTGTACCACAAGGCCCAGCGATTAGAGAACGCTTTAGGTAAGGCTAATTTTCGGTTCAAACGCGATCTGCCGTTTCGGTTGGGGCAGGCCGTACGCTGGGTGGCAAATCAAGTCGGGCATCGGACTTTTAAAGCTGAGAAACTAGAGACGTTCTTTGAAGTTCTAGAGGGATCGGTGCGATCGCAAGTCGTCGACTATCTGGCCTTCGACTACTACGATCCTTTTTTGGCCCACACGTTCCGGTTTCCGGTTTTTTCAGACTTCGAGTTTCAAACCAAAGGTCTCCGAAGCTGGCTGATGAGCGGCATGATGAGCAAATGGTGGGACTGGCGCAGCCTGCCCGATGGACTATACTTTTTTAGCCAGTACTACGCCCAAGCCTTTCCTGATTTACCGATTTTGATCGCTGAGAACGGGATGGCCCTGCGACGCAAGCCAGACAACAGTATTGCTTCCCCTCGGCAAGATCAGCTTTGTCGCAGTGACTTTTTGCAGGCTCATTTAGAGCAGGTGCAGAAGCTGCGCGACGCAGAGATACCGTTAGTGGGCTACATGCACTGGTCGTTGACCGATAACTATGAATGGGGATCTTACACCCCCCGTTTTGGACTTTTCAGCATTGACTTCAATCAGGGCGCAGAGCGACATCGGGTTGATCCGCTAGGGGATTGCCCCTCTGAGACCTATGCCAGCTTCATTCGTCAGCATCAAGAGGCTCAGGGGGTGCGTGGCTTGTCTAGCAATGAATATTAGTCTTTTTCCAAACATCAGTCTTGACTTCAAGTGAACCAAGATGACTAAGTGTTCAGACGATCCATTGCCCAGGTGGTGTAGGTGCCAATGGGAGACCACAGCAGATAGGGGACCAGTAAGAGGGTGGCCCAGCCCGATACTTGAACCACGAGTAGGGCTAAAATTAGACCCAATATAAAGCCTGCAGCCCCGACGTAGGTACCTGCTCGGAGGCTCTGAAACCAAAGGGTTGCAGGTATATAAGAAACAATAACAATTTCTAGCAGCAGGTAAAAAGCCATCAGAAACCAGGTGGCTTCACTGCCTGGGACACGCTCCCAGACAATATAGGCCGACCAGCCGCCGCAGATAAAGATCACGGTCCAGATCACGGGAATCAGTTTTTCAAACGTGAGCCAGCGAGGTCGCTGTTGACGATTGAACCATTTGACATCTTTAGGTCTGACGATATTTGCGGCTAAAGCCACCAGCAAGGTGATGGCAGCAATGACCATCCAGGATTTCAGCAAGTATTACCTCCTGCCGTTGAGCCGTATCGATCGATTCGCTTGTCGTCTGGCTGCAAGCCTTGCTTCATCGGCGATCGCTTTCATTCTTTTTGCATCGCTAGTTTCAACCCTGTGATCTTCAGCCTGCTTCTGTTTAAAAACATCCATCTTTGGATAGATGTTTGTTCTAATTTCTCTGGAAAGCCTGTCCTGGAAAGCTTTTTAGGGGCTAGGTAAATATTCTCAATGTGCGATAATATGGGCATCTTCTTCGTAACTGATGTAGTCTGAGTGATTGATCAACGCCCCGTTAGAGGCCGTACTCTCAACCGACGCCCTTTGTCCTCTCTTCTGGTGGGGGCCGGTGCTGTAACCGCCTTGCTGATCATTAACATCGCCCTAACGTTCAGCAACACTCGAAGGCTCCGTGACCAGGCCGACTGGGTTCAACATTCTCATCGGGTGCTGCTCGCCCTGGGCAACGTGATTGCGCTGGCAAAAGATGGCGAAAGCGGCGTTCGTGGCTATGTGATCACCGGCCAGCCCATTTATTTAGAGGCCCATGACGCAACACTGGCGCGGATTAAAGAACAGACTGATGCTGTCGCGCAGCTCACAATGGATAACCCCAGCCAACAGGCTAGAGTGCCGGTCTTGCGTCAGCGGGTGGCGGCGAAGCTGACGGTAATGGATCAGATTATTGACGTTCGTAGAACGGAAGGGGCTAATGCGGCCTCTTCGCTTGTGTTAGAGGGGCAGGCCAAGCAAACGATGGATGCGCTGCGGGCTGTGGTGGCCCAGATGACGCAAGAAGAGCAGGGCTTGTTGGTGGCGCGATCGCAACAACAACAGCGCACCTATCGCAACGCCCAGATTACCAGCGGGGTAAGTGGCGTCTCGGCCTTGGTTGCAGTCTTAGCCTTCGTATTTTTGCTGAGGCAGTATCTCACTAGCCGTACCCAAGCTGCCGCCACCATCGCAGAGCAGTCAGAGCGATTGCGAACCACCCTCGCCAGCATCGGAGATGCGGTGATCACCACTGACATTGAGGGTCGAGTGACCAGCATGAACGCCATAGCCCAGTTGCTGACGGGCTATGAAAACGACGAAGCCGTCGGACAGCCGCTGACGACGATTTTTGAGATTGTTAACGAAGGTACCCGCCAGCCCGTTGAGAATCCGGCGATCAGAGCCTTGAGCACAGGCGTCATCGTGGGTTTAGCCAATCACACGATCTTGATTGCCAAAGACAGAACAGAGCATCCCATCGACGATAGTGCTGCGCCGATTCGCTGTAGAGAAGGCGAGATTGTCGGCTGTGTGCTGGTCTTTCGAGACATCACCGAGCGGCGGCGGTCTGAAGCGCAGCTTCAAGCCTCTGAAGAACGGTTTCGCTTTTTAGTAGACGCCACTGCCTCGATTATCTGGACCACGAACGCAGTAGGGGCATTTGTCACCCCGCAGCCTTCTTGGGGAAGCTATACGGGCCAAAGCTGGGATGAACTCAAAGACTTTGGCTGGACCGAGGCGCTGCATCCTGACGATCGCGAGCCAATCCGCACCCGATGGGAGGTGGCGAGAGCGGAGCAGCGCTTTTACCAATGCGACGGTAAAATGTGGCACGCTTCTAGCGGGTCTTATCGGCACTTCGAGGTCAAAGGCGTGCCGATCTACAATGCCGACGGTTCGCTGCGTGAATGGGTCGGTATGTGCGTCGATGTCGAAGATCGCAAGCAAATAGAGGCCGAAATAAAAGAGGCCCGTACCCGCCTAGAGTCAACGCTAACGGCCAGCGAGATTGGCACCTGGACGCTTAAT
>JBAUJD010000356.1:0-3190 GCA_049683515.1 Thermosynechococcaceae cyanobacterium
GTAAGGCTATCCATTGGTGCAACTTGGTTTGACTCAATTGCACTCTATACGATGGGTAGCTTTCTTGTCGCCTCAAGTAAAACTGTCCGGACTATTGATCCCTAAGCCAATTAATATCTAAATTGTCACCGCGTTCAGCAATCCAATCACGATCAAATTTTCTGAACCGCCCGTTTTCTCCAGTATCTATTCGTTTAGAGAGATTGGCAGCACTACCAAACGGATCATCACCAAAAGCAGCCTCAAACTCTGTGAAAAACGTCCGTGTCAGTGATGTCCGCTTACCAAACTGCGGAGTATTGGTCCGCAGGTCATAGACCCAGGTTTCTTTAGTATTACCTTTTGCCTTCTTACCACGAGTAAAAAACAGCACATTAGTCTTAACCCCCTGAGCATAGAAAATTCCAGAAGGAAGCCGCAAGATTGTATGCAGGTTGCATTTATCCATCAGATCAGATCGGACCTGCTTACCCACATTGCTCTCAAACAGCACATTATCAGGGAATACAGCGGCAGCTCGTCCCCCAGGTTTCAGCCCCAGATAAATATGCTGCAAAAAGCAGAGCTGCTTATTGCTGGTCGGGAATGGCAAATCAGTTCGACTCGGTAAGCCTCCACCTTTCTTGCTGCCAAAAGGTGGGTTAGTCAAAATCAAAGACGCCGCTGGTAAATCCATGCCGTCCTGTGACAGCGTATCGCCATGAAACATCCCAGTCCCTCCCTTGCGGGTCAGAATCGATACCATGCAGCATCAAGTTCATGCAGGCAAGACGATACGTATCAGGGACTAACTCCACACCATAGAAAGTCTTCTGCTGGTAGTTGCTTTGCCTTGCCTTAGTCCAGCTCGCTACATCCTCATGTGATTGGATGTAGCGATCAGCCGCAATCAGGAATCCAGCCGTGCCAGCCGCCGGATCTTGGATAATATCTTTTGATGTTGGGTGCATAACCTGCACCATGCAGTCGATCAGCGGTCGAGGTGTGAAGTACTGACCCGCTCCAGCCTTGGATTCGCTGGCATTTTTCGCAAGCAGTCCTTCATATATATCGCCCATCCCTTCTTGACGAGCGTTGTACCAATCAAGCTTGTCTATCTCTTCGACCAACACATCAAGAGTATTGGCCCTTTGCATGGATGAATCAGCATTGACAAAAATTTCCCTGACGATTGTAGACCCACTATTTCCCAGATGCTCTAATAGCTGCCGATAGAAATCTAGCTGGTCGGATCCCGCTTCTTTGAGATTGTCCCAACGATATCCCTCCGGCAACTGGTCCTCAGTGCCTGTTTCCTGCGCCATTTTCAGAAACAAAAGGTACGTTAGCTCAATAAAATACTGATGGTAGGAGATACCGCCATCCTTAAGGATATTACAGAGGTTCCAAAGCTTTGCAACAATATCTTGGGTGTTCGTGCTCATCGGCAAAGATGCGTTCTTCTGTATAACTTCAGTTTTGCTTAGTTCTCTATCCTTTCATAAATAAACCCCATCCACGCTAGAGTTCAATGAGAATCCAGTGACCTCATACCGCGCTCTGACTGTAAAGGCTAGAATTGACACTGAGTTTACACGTAGGTCGAACGAGCCATACCCATGCCGACCCTTTCTCTTCCCTATCCTGAAGATTTACTTATTACCTCAGGCAAATCACCTCAAGACCTTGAGGCAGAGCTAGTCTTTTTGCTAGCGGTCAAATTGTTTGAGTTGCGTCGCCTTTCCCTAGGCAAAGCTGCAGGCCTTTGCCACATGCCCAAACTGCAGTTTATGTATGAGCTGGGGCGATTGAAAATTCCGGTCATCAACTTAGACGATGACCAAATTGCTGATGAATTATGCGATGACTAGCGCTGCCATCATTGCTGATAGTAGCCCCCTCATTTCGTTGGTGTCTCGATCACTCATTGGGATCAATCAGATCGCAGTCTTGCTCAATGGCAGCTTGCATCAATGCCAAATCCTCAGCCGAGATAGTGCCAGCATACTTCAGCAGGTGCTGGCCGGAAGTGCCTTTAAGTTCGGAGCGACCCAAGGTACGGGTGAATTGAAGACCTTGCTGCTGCATCGGATGAGGCATGATGCTCAACTGCTCAACGACTTGCTCGATGACAGATAAATTCATATTGGCCTCCTCCATTTCCTCGTTAATCTCTGAGAACAAGGCTAGATTTTGAGCTTAGTGCCTGCGGTCTATAGATTAGGATTTGACCTTGCACTATATTGATGACACAGGAAGCAATTCATAAGCCTCTGGTTAGTAAAACATAATTTGATATGCAGGAGTACTGACCGATGAAAACCAGGGAACAACTGGATCGGGAACTCGCTCAAGCCCCAGACTCCCTCCTAGAAGAAGTACTAAGTTTTTTGCTATCCATCAAGCAAGGTTATACTCACAAACCCTTGGATATAGGTGATCATGACAACAAGCCCTCTAAGCAAAGCATTCTAGAACGGATGGGAGGAATACCCCAATACCTTCTGGCCGACGGTAATCTATCTGATCGAGATCAGCGCAGAACCACGATAGCCACAAAGATTAGAGGCGGATATCTACATCAATAATAGCTGCAACCATCCCACTAAAATGGGTCAGAGTACCCACGGGATAGATATGAAACAGCTCCAGCCCCTTGACCGCACTGCGATCGCACTAATAACAATCTTAACGGTATTGATTGTCGCGCTGTTGCTATCAGGCGATCGCACCGTCCCCCAAGTCCGCAACTTTAACTGGAACAACAAAGCAGTCGGCGCTGAGAACACCGCCTTTATCCTAGAGTTCAACCGCACAATGGACTGGGACAAAGTCGAGAAAAACCTAAACATTGCCCCGCCCCTAGACGGCAAAGTGAGCTGGTCCGGTCGGCGCTTGGCCTACACCCTCACTGATCCCATGCCCTATGGCAGCAAGTTTCAGGTCCAGCTTGCCAATATTCCCGAAGCCAGTCGAGGCACTCGCCATCAGCCCAAAGTAATGAAGCCCTTTAACGGAGCGTTTCATAGTCGAGATCGCGCCTTTGTCTACCTGGGCGTCAATGGCGATGAAGCCGGACGTCTCATTCTGCGAAATCTCACCCAAGACAAGAGAAGTATTCTTACCCCAGCAAACTTATCGGTAGTGGATTATCGGGTCTATCCCTTGGGCGATCGCATTCTCTTTACCGCCAGCGATCGCAACCCCAATG
>JBAUJD010000357.1:0-2633 GCA_049683515.1 Thermosynechococcaceae cyanobacterium
GGCCCCAATCAGGTACTGCCCTACCCCATGCAGATTGGATCCGGCACCGTTGATTTGATGCCGGGGATTACCTATTTAGGTCAGGCTGGCAACTGGTCTTGGGGCGCTCAAGGCATGGGTACCATCCGCTTAGGACGCAATGCCCAGAACTATCGCCTAGGGAATCAATTAGCGCTCACCGCTTGGGGGGCGCGCAAGTGGACGAAATCGATCAGTACATCCCTACGGCTCCAGGGTCGAATCTTAGGGAATAACACGGGTGAAGATCCGCGCTTAGCGCCTGGTAATCAGTTAACACCGCCATTGATTCCCACGGTCGATCCTGATCGTCGAGGTGGGTCTCGGGTCGATCTGAGCGTTGGTATTAATTACCTTGCTCAAGCAGGATTCTTGAAAGGCTTCCGGTTCGGTGTTGAGGCGGGTTTGCCGATCTATCAGTCCCTTTCTGGGCCTCAGCTTGAGAATGATTTCACTATTACGGTGGGTGTGCAAAAAGCCTTCAAGCCCTAATGCTCTACGTTGGGTGAGATTAGCGGCTGCAGTTCACCATTGATGAGTTGTAACTGTAACTGTTGGGCAAAGTGATGTGTTAGCCGTTGACGAACCTCTGACACTGAAATATCAGGAATAAATTCAGCGAGGCTCCCGACGGCTCGGTTCTTAATCCCGCAAGGCACAATCTGCTCAAACCCCGATAGATCAGGGCACACATTGAGAGCAAAGCCATGCATGGTAATCCAGCGGCTCACTTTAATGCCGATCGCACCCACTTTGAACCCCTCAACCCACACGCCGGTCAATCCTTCAATGCGCTCCCCTTCAAGACCATAGTCTGCAACGGTTTGAATTAAGACTTCCTCAAGCTGTCGCAGGTACCAGTGCAGATCTTGGCGATAAAAGCGCAGGTTCAAAATGGGGTAGCCGACAATCTGACCAGGGCAGTGATAGGTGACCTCGCCGCCTCGCTCAATGCGATGGAGTTCGTGGGAGGTTTGCTCAGGGTCAAAGTTGAGAAACTCAGGACTCGATCCGGTGCCTAGGGTATAAACCGCAGGGTGTTCGAGTAGCAAAAAGGCGTCAGGAAGCTGGGAAGGGGGGATGCGATCGCAAACCAACTGCTGCTGCCAAGCCCAAGCCTGCCGAAACGGAACTAGTCCCAAATCGTAAAACAGACAAGACCGAGGGGCTAGCCCTTGCTCTAATGATGTTTCAAGACGATCTGACATCGATTTAAAATCCATAGCGTGAAGCATACGGTGCTGTCAATGACAATTATCCTCAAAAATTGATAATTACAATTAAGAATCATCACGGGATGCGAAGCATATTAACGACCTACCCAGAGACGACCTAGAGCAGAAGACGAAAGTGTTAGGGTGATGTTAACCATTGGATCCAGGGGAGGAAATCCTTATGAAGCTTGTTCTTCACGGCAAGAATATCGAGATTACCGAAGCGATTCGTGATCACGTCAATCAAAAAATTGAGAAGGCTGCCAGCCATTATCAGCACCTAACCACCGAGATAGATGTCCATTTGTCCGTCTCTCCGAATTCAAAAGGTCAGTCAAAACAGACCGCTGAGGTCACTCTCTTTGCCAATGGCTCTGTGATTCGAGCAGAAGAGAGTAGCGAGAACCTCTATGCCAGCATTGATTTAGTCTCCGATAAGATTTCGCGACAGCTCCGTAAATACAAAGAGAAGCGCCAAGAGAAGGGCAATCGCTCTAAAGAAGAGCTACGCCTCGAAGAGCAGCCTTTAGTTGGGGATTTAACCGCAGATCGCGTCCCTGAGCTACCGGCAGATGTGGTGAGATCGAAGTACTTTGCTATGCCCCCCATGTCGGTTCACGATGCCCTAGAGCAGTTGGATCTAGTGGACCACGACTTCTATGTGTTTTGTAACGCAGACACTAACGAAATCAACGTCATCTACGAACGAAATCACGGTGGCTACGGCGTGATTCAGCCCCGCAACGGAGGCAGCAAGAACGGTGATGGTACTGCAAAAGCCAGTGAAGTAACGGTTTAATCGAGCTATTCCCTTTCCTTATAAAGCCCCTGCAGAATCTGCAGGGGCTTTTTTAGAGATCAACGGTAGATCTCACATTAGGCTCAGGAATGTTAGAGTTGCTGCGGTACATCTGTGTTGCCCTAACCCTGCAACTTCTCATTGAAGTTTTGTTCTTTGCTGCTGTTGATGACGTAATTTGCTTATGGTGACGTCCGGTCCACAGCCGACCAATGGCGGCTTTCAGGCTCTGATGAAAAATAAAGGATTTGTCATCCTTTGGTCGGGGCAGATTGTGTCGCAACTTGCCGACAAAATATTTTTACTGCTCCTTGTTGAGCTAGTGGCAATCTATGCCGCACCACAGTTCTTTGGGTACTCCATGGAGAACTCAATGCGCTCTGCCATCATGATCACCAACACTCTGCCTGCCGTTCTATTTGGCTCTGCCGCAGGGCTTTTTGTCGATCGTTGGTCCAAGAAGCAAATTTTATGGACCACAACCCTGGGAAGAGGAATCCTGGTGTTACTGATTCCGCTCTTCCCAGAGAAGCAGGTGATTTGGATCTTTTTGGTGGCCTTTTTTGAGTCCATTTTGACCCAGTTTTTTGCCCCGGCAGAGC
>JBAUJD010000358.1:0-1851 GCA_049683515.1 Thermosynechococcaceae cyanobacterium
CTATTAGAAAGCATTTATAAAGTAAAGCTGAAATCAGCGTGATTTGTTGTCTACTCATCGTAGATTTCAAGTATTGCGTTGCTTTGAAATCCATGTGTGATCAACCTTACGCCACCGACCTCACGCAGATGGCAGAGGCACGGTCACTGGGAACAGATGAACCATACCCTGCGTGAGCAACTGCGCTAAAAGCTAGGCAGAGCAGCCCAGCCCAGTGCCCGCAAGCAGCCACAGCCCGATACATCAAAAACCCGTAGGCCCCCATCCGAGCTGGAGCTGTCAATTAGCATTCGAGAGCCGTGAGTATGCAGCCCTATTACCTTGGCTAGCTTTAAACAGAAAAGGTTTGACGATTCTAATTCACCCTTTAACAGGCAATGATCTCAAAGACCATACTGACTATGCTGCTTGGATGGGAGAAACTCAAGCTTTAAAGCTAGATGCGCTTCGTTGATTATCTGTCGCAGTGTTAGAGCTGGCGAATAACGCGGCAGGGATTGCCTGCGGCGACAACCTGTGAAGGCATGGCTTTGGTGACGACGCTGCCCGCGCCAATCACCGTTTTGTTGCCAATGGTGACGCCGGGGCAGAGGATTGCGCCGCCGCCAATCCAGACATCGTTGCCAATAGTAATGGGTAGGGCGTATTCCCAGCCTGATGCGCGATCTCCAGGGTTTAGGGGATGGGTGGCGGTATAGATTTGAACTTTGGGCGCGAGGAAACAGTTGTTGCCAATTTTGACGATGTTGCAGTCGAGGATGACGCAGTCAAAGTTGATGTAAAGATTGTCTCCGGCGTAGATATTGCTGCCATAGTCGCACTGAAAGCTGGGACGGATCGTGAAGCCATCACCGATGCTGCCGAAGAGGGTTTTAATCAAAGTTTTCTGGGGAGCGGTGGTGCTGAGGTCATTAGTCTTCTTTGTTTTGATCACGCGGCCCGAGAAAGGGTTTCAAATCGAATAGCTGCTTTCACCTGCTTGGGGGTGCAGTCATATTCATCAGCGATGTCTGTGATACTTTCCCCAGCTTCGTATAGATTTGCGATCGCAATCGTGGGAACTCCTTTCCCTGCGATGACCGGACGACCGAAGGAAACCCTCGGATCAAGGTAGAGAAGTTTTGAGGCATCCCCTTCGGGTTGGATGAATGGAAATAACCGAGAGGCGATGCCGTTTTCGTCCCACTCGACGCGATCTAGTAAATGAACAATGGTTTCTCGCATGGCTAATTGCCCCGATCGTCCAACATCAACAAGCTTGTCCATCGAATCGATAAACAGACTAATCCCATCGGTCTTAAAGGTTTTCTGAATGAAGGGGTGTTCTTGCTGGAGATTATTGCCCAAATAGTCCAGCGCTGTACGGACCTTATCTAACCGAACGCCATGAACTTCTCGAATGACTCGCAGGACATGGGCTTCAATGAGGTTAGCAAAGGAGAGTTGTGATAGCTCTGGGTTAGGACGCTGGATTAGAGGATCGAAGTGCTGTTTTCCCTGCTTTGTCGTGTAGGTTCGACCTTGGATCCAAGTGCGTAGAGTCACTAACGGAACACGCAGATACCGGGCAGCATCGCTGACCGAGTAGGTGGGGACGTTATAAATATCAGTGTTCCAGTCTCGCAAGTGAGTTAATCCTTTGGGCGGTGATTCAAGAATACCGAACTTAGCGCGCTGTGTGGCATTACTTACAATTGGGTTCCGACAAAGAAATCCTCGTCGATACGTTTGATATGGAAAGTTTCTTGTACGCTAACCCCCACATCATGTTCGATCATTAATTGGGCCAATGTTTGACCGTCAATGAGGATGATTTTGCTATCCCGTAGTCGTTCTACATAGGTTTTGGCT
>JBAUJD010000359.1:0-3549 GCA_049683515.1 Thermosynechococcaceae cyanobacterium
CCCAGGAGCGCCAGTCGGAGAAGCATCCCAGAAACCGGGTCAAAAGTCTTCTAAGGGTCAGCCTGGTAAAGGTCAACAGACAGCCAAGGGGCTGCTGCCACCAGGGCCACCAACGACGCCCTCAAGCGCCAAGCCGACAAGAAAGAGAGGTGGGCGTTCGAGAATTGGGGGTGTGGGATACGAAAAGGACAAAGATACTCTGACGACCGCTGGTTTATCAGAGCGGTTTATCCCGGTCTACAAAGACGGCAAGGTAGTGGATCTGAAGCTCGAACGATCCACTGGCAACGCAGAGCTTGATCGGGCCATTAATAAAGACAAACAGAAGTTTCTTCAGAGTGTCAAGAAAAAGCTAAACTCGCTGCCGCCCGAAAAACGCGGCAAGCCGATTCGACTCAAATTTGAAGGTAATGACCTCAACGCCAAAGAAAAAGAGCAAGCTCGCCGCAACCGTGAACTATCTGCCCAGCGAAAGCAAGAGCGTGAAGCAGCAAAAGCGCGTGCGGGGCAGCCGTCCAATCCCATCGGGGGCGCTGCATCTTCCCCAGCCGCGCCTGTAGCTAAGCCAGCCCAGAACACATCGCCCTCTCAATCAAAACCGCCCCCAACAACCGCATCCCCTGCCAAACCGCCAACCTCTAAACCGGCTTCAACAACGAAACCCGCTTCAGGATCGAAACCCGTTTCAAAGCCTGCAGCACCATCCCAGTCCACTGGAGCACCGTCTCAGTCAGCACCCGCTGCACCCGTCTCGAAACCAGCGTCACAACCTGCAGCCCCTCCACCAAAACCTGTAGCACCCGCACCGAAACCTGCAGCACCTGCACCGAAGCCTGCGGCACCTCGACCCCGGCCTGCAGCACCACCTCGGCCTGTAGTCCCTGCACCGAAACCTGTGGCACCACCGCCTCGGGCTGCAGCACCGTCAGGAGAATAGGGCTAAGCAGAGCTTTTGAAACAGTCTAAAAGGAGTGTGCAGAAATTGGTGTTTGATCAGGCCATAACCCTATTTTTAGGTGGGTCAGGAGAGCCTTTACACAAAATTCAGATCACTCTCTTTCAAGGTTGGGCAAATCAATGTCTGCCCAGAGAGGTGCTTCAGCATCCTTCTTAGAGAGCAGAGGCGTTGTGATGGGCCAGTCAATGCTGATGGTGGGGTCATTCCAGCGGAGGCAGTATTCGTCTTGAGGGGCATAAAAGTCTGTGCATTTATAGGTGAAGATGGCGATCTCGCTCAGCACGCAGAACCCGTGGGCAAACCCCTGGGGAATATACATTTGCCAATAATTCTTGTCTGAGAGTACTTCGCCAAACCATTGCCCAAAGGTGGGGGATCCTTGTCGAATATCAACACAGACATCGAAGACAGCCCCCGCTGCAACGCTCACCAGTTTTCCTTGAGGATGCTGAATTTGATAGTGCAGTCCGCGCAGAACACCTTTTGTAGAGCGGGAAAGATTATCTTGCACAAAGGTCTTGTGTAAGCCTGCACTTTGGTAGCGATCGTGCTGATAGGATTCAAAAAAGAGTCCTCGATCATCTTGATAAATTTTAGGCTCTAGGATGATCACGCCAGGTAGAGGCGTCTCTCTCACGTTCATAGATGTTGATTCCTAATATGGCAAGCTGAATCATTTTCGAGCTTGATTCTACAGCATTGTATAGAACGGTCAGGTCTTCGGCGAGAACGGTATGATCGGGCTGTTGTGGAGAAGGTACTGAATGCTAGCTCGGGTCTGGAGTGCAGCTTTAATTGGTATAGATGCAATAGCAGTCGGTGTCGAGGTCGATGTGGCGGGTGGCCTACCGGGCACCGTCATTGTAGGTCTGCCGGATGCTGCTGTTCAAGAATCAAAAGAGCGCGTCAAAGCTGCACTGCGTAATGCGGGGTTTGCCTTCCCGATGCGGCGTATTGTCATTAATCTCACCCCTGCTGATTTGCGTAAAGAAGGTCCGAGCTTTGATTTGCCCATTAGCGTCGGTATCTTAGCCGCTTCCGACCAAGTGGATCCGCAGCTTCTCGGTGATGTGCTTTTTTTGGGAGAGGTGTCCCTCGATGGTGCGCTCAGACCCGTGACCGGCGTGCTGCCCATTGCTGCTGCCGCCAAGAAGATGGGCTATATGGGTTTAGTCGTGCCGCTGGCGAATGCGAATGAAGCCTCTGTCGTTGACGGCCTAGATGTCTACGGCTTTGAACACCTCTCTGAAGTCAGTGCCTTTCTCAATCAGCCTGACGGGTATACGCCCGTCAAAGAGAAAGCCCCCGATCCGCAGCACAATGCTCACCACCCTAAGCTTGATCTCAAAGATGTTAAAGGACAATCCCACGCACGGCGAGCCTTAGAAATTGCGGCGGCAGGCGGTCATAACCTTGTGCTGGTAGGACCACCCGGCAGTGGTAAAACAATGCTGGCCCGCAGATTGCCTGGAATCCTGCCGCCCTTAGCCTTTAATGAGGCGCTGGCGGTGTCTAAAATTCACTCCGTGGCGGGGTTATTAAAAGATCGGGGGACTTTGGTGCGCGATCGCCCTTTCCGTAGCCCCCATCATTCCGCCTCTGGTCCCGCGCTGGTGGGGGGTGGCAGCTATCCCAGGCCGGGCGAGATTTCACTGGCCCATCATGGCGTTCTTTTTCTCGATGAGTTAACCGAATTTAAACGAGACGTGCTGGAGTTTCTGCGCCAGCCCCTAGAAGATGGATTTGTCAGCATTTCTAGGGCCAGACAGTCGGTGACCTTCCCGGCACAGTTTACGCTGGTGGCGAGTACAAATCCCTGTCCCTGTGGTTATTATGCCGACCCGATTCAAGCCTGTACCTGCTCCCCTCGGCAGCGCGAGAACTATTGGGCCAAGCTCTCTGGCCCCCTCATGGATCGTATTGACTTGCAGGTGGCCGTGAACCGACTCAAGCCCACTGAAATTACCCAACAGGCACTGGGGGAAGAAACAGAACCTGTACGGGTGCGCGTCCAAAAGGCACGAGATATCGCTCAGGCTCGATTTCAAGAGGAGCAAAAGCTGCACTGCAACGCCCAGATGCAGAGCACTCATCTGCGGAAATGGTGCGCCCTTGATGATGGCACTCGTCAGCTTCTTGAAGCCGCTATCAATCGTTTAGGACTCTCTGCCAGAGGCACCGATCGCATTCTCAAAGTGGCTCGCACCATTGCTGATTTGGCTGCGTCACCAGACCTACAAATGCCCCATGTGGCAGAAGCGATTCAATATCGCACCATAGATCGGCTGCAATAAATCATTGAAACAACCTAGGATTGTGGATTAGCGCAGCATGAGACTAAGCTTTTAGTTTCTGCCTATAGGGCACTTGTGATAAGTGCATTGGGGTGGATTAATTGTGAATCGAGAATTGTGTCCGTCAAACTCTACGACAAAGTGCTTCATGAGGTCCATCCCAATAATTACGGTCCTAGGATCATTTGGGTTCACCTCGTTCCCAACATAAGCCCACACAACTTGGCCCAGGGCTATTTCATTCAAAACGTGTACCTGATATGGTACTACAGCCTCAGCCCTATACCTTTAACGCCC
>JBAUJD010000360.1:0-7231 GCA_049683515.1 Thermosynechococcaceae cyanobacterium
CATCAGTAGAACCCACGCTACACAATTACCGTTATCTACGCATCCATCACAAGACGGGGTGGTCGATCTATCCTACGGATGATACACTGCTGCTGAATATCGCGTCGTGATCTTTATAGCTCAGTCCTTCACCCTAGTGGACCTTTTCATCAACAAGCTGACCTTGAGGCGGGGGCGGAGCATCGTCATCCGTCTCTGGTGACTGTGATGATTCACACTCAGGGGAAGTGAAGTACCCTCTATCCCTAGAATCGATTGCACCACTTCTTAATTGACCTGAGCAACCAACTCTAGGCTCAGATGAGTGCGAAAGTGGACCAACATCGAAGGGTGAAACGGGGCTTTGTCTCGATACTCACTAAACCCTAGAAAATACTGCAAGTTTTGTTGACAGAACATTGTTCTAGAGTTTTTTAGCAAGCCCTAATTAAGCCTCAAAAGAACGATGCATTAATAGTCAATCATTTTTTTCTGGACAAAGGGCGATGTCATAGCTGATAGAATCCCCCCATAGTTCAGGCTAAATTCAATTTCGCTGCCAATCTTTAAATCACAACCCTTACTGTTGAGGACGATATGATCGCTGCTAGAACCGAGTATTTCTACATTGCTCTCAGTGCCTAAGCCAGACATCAAAACGTCTTGTCGTCCCAGTGCAATAATGGCTCGGTGCTGAATCCCTTGATCGATGAAAGCAGGAATATTTCCAAAGGCATCCTGACAACTAATGCCAAAGGGGAGAGAGGGCTTTTCCTTAGCCTCAATGACTTCAGCAATCAGCTTAAAGACATGGCGATACAATCTCGGAATCCCCCTTCCATTAACCGTTTCACAACCTAAAAGAATTGATTCTCCTATACGGAGGTTATTGATTCGTCCCGTTTTCTGAGTCGGTTCATACCATTCATAATTTGCCGAGTTTCCACCCGAAATAATGCTGAAGTGCATCTGATATTTTGTCTCCAGTGCAGTGGCTAACTCAGACAACTTATTCATATTATTTACATCTGGCTTGATGCCTCCATAACAAGCCAAGTTGCACCCAATACCAACAATTTCAATATTGGCGAAATCCAATATTTTTTCAATAAATGGAGGCAAATCATTCGGAAGAACACCCTCTCTCAGATCCCCTAGTTCCACCATAATAATGATTTTGTGGATCTTATTTTGTGCCTTTGCATAGTGAGAAAGCGCTTGGATTGTCTCAATCTCTGTATTTAAGCTGATATCTACGGTGCTAATCACTGACTCAGCTTGACTTAAGGCTGTACGAAGCAATACAAACTGGGATAGTATCCCCGAATCTTTAATCCTTTGAATATTTTCAAGGCGTGAGTCGGCAATAAATTTAACGCCACCTCGAAGCATCGCGGCTGCGATCGCAGGTTCTCCCAGAGTCGCCTTAGTGACACCCATCAAAGAAATACCTTGCTGCCCATATAGCTCCGACAGAATCTGTGCATTATGCTGTATCTTCGATAGAGAAATCTCTATCCTGGGCAGAAAGGATCGCATTTGTCTCAATCCAGATATCTTGCATCTAACTCATTGCCAACTGCAGTATCTTTTCTAACCCCTGCTGTTTAATCTTTTGATTCAGTTGTGGAAAATTCTGACCCAAGGCTTGAATCAGTTTTTCACACCCATCATTGAGTACATCGGTCGTGGGCAGTCGAAAACGGTCCTCATACTCTGCGATCACGTCCTGGGTTTCTAGCTCGTTCATATTTTCATGACTGATCGTGATGGCAAGCACCTGAGAGAGGGAAATCGATTCAATCAATTGAATTTCACTCTCTAGCGTTGGCATCGCTAGATGGGGGAAATCACACCGAAACTTTCTAGCCGGTGGATGCTGGAGAATCACACCATCGGGCATACTGCCCTTTAGAATACCGAGAGAACTCATAAAAGCGGGATGGCCCACAGCACTTTGACCTTCCACGAGAATAATATCGGGGTCATCATGGTCAAACGCCTGCACCACAGCATGTTCTATCTCACCAATCACAAATTGGGACACGAGTGCATCAATGGATGCGCCATATTTTGCCCCCTGCATCAAACCCGTTTGCCCTGTTGCCACCATGACAGATTTTATCCCCAGCCGGTTTAAGGCTTGGTTTAACTCCACGGCAGTGGTCATTTTTCCGCAGGCACAATCTGTACCGAGGACAGCAATAACCGGCACATTGACTCTAGAGATTTGGCCGCTAAAGACATGCAGCTCTTTGAGCTGAGGTGGTTTTCTAATATCTTTAATTTGAATACCGTGTTGATCTGCCATGCGGACAAACTCCGGATCTTCAGAGAAAAATTGATGCAAACCATTAATGATATCCATACCCTTGGACATCGCTTCGAAAACCAAAAATCTTTCCACCATTGAGATACAAGCATCTAGAGGAGCTTTCCCATAGATGTAGCAATTTGGAACGTCTCGTAGCTTGCCTAAAGCATCATCTAAGTTGGCAAAAATAGGGATGCCGTTTTTATGATCTCCTAATTCTTCACCCGCGTCTTTTCCCGCCAAGGTACTATCAATAACGCCAACAATAGTATACGTATCAGAGTGACGAACTAACCCTGATGCCGTTTTCCCATCGACTAAGCCAAATTGATTCTCACAATAAACTAAAGCCGTTTCTTTCACGAATGGCATTCAAGTCAACCTTTACATTTCCCCTTAAACTATCAGGAGGCCATCGAAGATTGTTCAGCCGCCATAAGACTTAGGGGTTGATTTATATTTCTCTCATGCAGAACACATCTCAGATCTCTGCCTTATCTGAAACCTATTATTTGTATATCCCCTGAAAAAATACGCAGACAAGGCTGCACAATCGAATATTTTTTCGGATCAGAAAAAGTGATATATATTTCGAAACGCGAAGCTCAGATCCTTACTGAGTTTTTATTTCAACTTACGCTATTGGCAACTGTAACATATATTACTTTTTTAGGCGTTGACAATTCAACTAAGATGGCATCATGCCTCAGCCCTTGCCACGATTGGGGGATGCGCACTTCATGCCTAAGAATGATTGATTCCAGCCTGCCGGGCTTAAAGCACCGCACAGTGGCGAATCTTGGAATGAAAACAGTCCACAAACTTGAACTGAGGTCTGCTATACAATAGTGAGTAAGGCCGAGAACTCTAAAAGGAGTCAGAGAGAATAATGACGCAAGCGACAGCAACACAGACTCAAGAAAAAGGCATTTTAATGACCGATACGGCTCTAAAGCATGTGCTAGAGCTGCGTGAAAGACAGGGTAAAGATCTATGTCTGCGTGTGGGCGTTAGAGGCGGTGGCTGCTCTGGCATGTCTTACACCATGGATTTTGAAGACCCCAACAATATTCAAGTATCTGATCAGGTGTTTGACTACGAAGGCTTTAAGGTGGTGTCTGACCCCAAAAGCATGCTCTATATCTACGGTCTTGTGCTTGACTATAGTGAAGACCTAATTGGGGGTGGCTTTCAGTTCACCAATCCCAATGCCACCCAAACCTGTGGGTGTGGGACTTCGTTCTCTGCCTAACTACTAATTGACCATGAGTGAAACTGCAACACCCGAAACTCTATTCGAACAAGGTTTAGAGCGATATCAAGCTGGGGAAGCGCCTGAAGTTTTGATTCCGGTATTTAAAGATATTTGCGATCGCGCCAAAAAGAACAGCCCCGCCTGGACCTGCCTCTCTTGGCTCTATCTACTGGCCGACAAGCCCAGCTCAGCCTACAAAGCCGCTCAGAAAGCCGTCAAGCTGAATCCTGAAGACCCACAGGCGCGGGTTAATCTTGCGATCGCAATGCTCGAAAACGGCCAGAAAGGCGTGCGCTCCCACGTCGAACTCGCGCAGCAAATGGCGATGATTCCCGAATTGAGAACAGAACTAGAAGAAAGCTTTGCCGATGGCCTCAAGCGCAAGCCGGACTGGAAGAGCCTCAAGCGCGTTCAAGCCTGGATCTTTGAATAAGCCATGAAAGACAAGCTACTCAACGGCCTCAACACACTGCTCATGCTCAACGTCTTTTTCGTGATGTTCAGCTTTGTGTGGTTTGTCGCTGCGGTTCTGGGTGAGAGCTTTGGCGTCCCTCTTGGATTTCAGCTATGGATCAGCCTCTGGCAACCGGTTTTTACCCCTGCGATCGGTGTGCTCATGGGCGGTGCGGTCTTAACTGGCATTCTGGGGCAGATCTTCAAACGCCTACAGTCTTCATAGGTATAAATCCTTAAGGCTATCTTTAGCTTTTCTATGGATTTTCTTTAAGAAAAATGTTAAGCAAATGTACTTAGTGTGCTACGTTCTGGAGAATGTCTCTAACGCCTGAAATGTCTGCGGTGAGAGCATTTTCAGCGGCACAAGGCTTAGCATGCATAAACAACACTTATCAAAAGTTTGAATATATTCAATGTCTTGCTTATTGATTTAGTGCACGCAGAGCGATAAATTCAATATTAAGATTACATAAACCAATCGCTAGAGCAGCAGTTAGGTCATACTGCCATGCGTTAGGTCGTTGCTTTAACCGTGCAGGTTAACGTTCAGCTCCTTTGCTGAGTCCGGGTTTGTCCTTTGGTCAAATCCGGTTCTAGTGTGGCTTGCACAAAGATTCAGTCTTTCACAGGAAGAGAAATGGTATATTCACAAACTCAAACTTCTTCTTCGGGTGGTTATAAGGCCGGTGTCCAAGATTACCGGCTAACCTACTACATGCCCGATTACACGCCCAAGGATACGGATATCCTGGCGGCGTTCAGAATGACGCCTCAGCCGGGAGTACCTCCTGAAGAGGCCGGTGCTGCGGTGGCGGCTGAGTCTTCCACTGGTACCTGGACGACAGTTTGGACTGACCTCCTCACTGACCTAGACCGCTACAAGGGTCGTTGTTACGACATCGAATCTGTTCCTAACGAAGATAACCAGTACATCTGCTACATTGCTTATCCTCTCGATTTGTTTGAAGAAGGTTCTGTTACTAACGTTCTGACCTCCATCGTTGGTAACGTCTTTGGTTTTAAAGCGCTTAAAGCACTTCGCCTAGAAGACCTTCGCTTCCCAGTTGCTTACCTAAAGACCTTCCAAGGTCCGCCCCACGGAATTCAGGTTGAGCGCGACAAAATCAACAAGTACGGTCGTCCGCTACTCGGCTGTACGATTAAGCCCAAGCTTGGCCTATCGGCGAAGAACTACGGTCGTGCGGTATACGAATGTCTTCGTGGTGGTCTTGACTTCACCAAAGATGACGAGAACATCAACTCTGCTCCGTTCCAGAGATGGCGCGATCGCTTCTTGTTCGTAGCTGATGCGATCAAGAAGTCCCAGGCTGAGACTGGCGAAGTTAAAGGTCACTACCTCAACGTTACGGCTCCTACCTGTGAGCAAATGCTCCAGCGGGCTGAGTTCGCCAAAGAACTTGAAATGCCTATCGTTATGCATGACTTCTTGACAGCCGGTTTCACCGCTAACACCACACTGTCTCACTGGTGTCGCGACAACGGCCTCTTGCTTCACATTCACCGTGCGATGCACGCGGTTATTGACCGTCAGAAGAACCACGGTATTCACTTCCGCGTTCTCGCCAAGTGCCTGAGAATGTCGGGTGGCGACCACATTCACACCGGTACGGTTGTGGGTAAGCTCGAAGGTGAAAAAGGCATCACTATGGGCTTCGTTGACCTCTTGCGTGAGAACTACATTGAGCAAGATCGCTCTCGTGGTATTTACTTCACCCAAGACTGGGCCTCTATGCCGGGTGTAATGGCTGTCGCCTCCGGTGGTATTCACGTATGGCACATGCCTGCCCTCGTTGAAATCTTCGGCGATGACTCTGTACTCCAGTTTGGTGGTGGTACTTTGGGTCACCCTTGGGGTAATGCGCCGGGTGCAACCGCTAACCGCGTTGCTCTAGAAGCTTGTATACAGGCTCGTAACGAAGGCCGTGACATGATGCGCGAAGGTGCTGATGTCATCCGTGAAGCTTGTAAGTGGTCTCCTGATTTGGCTGCGGCTTGCGAACTGTGGAAAGAAATCAAGTTCGAGTACGACGCTGTCGATACTATCTAATCGGACCTGAAGACTGAATCGTCCTGCGGGTGCTTCTTCTATCTTGTATAGAGAGGCACCCAAGGGTTCCTAGCCGTTTTCGAACAGGCCGAGATGGAAATCAATCGCATTGCCAAAGAGACCACCAAGGTGATGATTAGCTATCTCACCTACCAGGCGGTTCGCACCGTAATCAATCAACTCGGTGAGACCAATAAGCCCTTGGGGTTTTGGCTGCATAACTTTTCCACTTCAGAGCGCATTAAAGATGGCGAAGCGTATTTGAAAGACCTCTTAGAGGAACATCAAGAGCTAGCCTTCCGAATCATGACAGTTCGAGAACATTTAGCCGAGGAAGTAACCGGATACCTGCCAGAGATGGTCTGTACCGGCATTAAGCAGGCAAATATTGAGACTCGCTGCCGCCACCTAGAGCGGATGACTCAAGTTTCTAGCTCTGCCCCTAAAGCGAACGATTTAGATCCACTGACCGAAGATGACGAACCTGACGATATACCCGCTGAGTAATCATCAGTTCAACCTCTAGACCTATTGCTGTTGTAATCTACCGAATACTATGAAGACTTTACCTAAAGAGCGTCGCTACGAGAATCTATCCTATCTGCCCCCGTTGACAGATCAGCAGATTGCTCGTCAATTGCAGTACATCATCGATAATGGGTACTTTCCTGCGATCGAGTTCAACGAAGATTCTGAGCCGACCCAGTTTTACTGGACAATGTGGAAGCTGCCTCTTTTCAGCGCTAGAAATGCTGATGAGGTGCTACGTGAAGTGCAAGAGTGCCGTTCTGCTTACCCTGATTGCTACATCCGGGTTGTTGGCTTTGACAACATTAAGCAGTGCCAAGTACAGAGCTTCATCGTTCACAAGCCTGGAAGTGGTGGCAGCAGCTACCGTTACTAATTTGCATCATTATCTTTAGTGATATTATTTATCACTAAAATTCAGAAAAATGCACCTATAGCTCTGTATTGTTAGGTGTATTTTTCTGTCTACAAAAGTGAATGCTCCTGCGTGATTTATGTCTCAGGACTTTAGGGATGACAAGGCACCTGTACCCTATTGTTGCTGGTAGCCCTAGCGCTCAAGGTACAAAAGAAAATAGGGTAGTCAAGACGACTACCCCACCAAAAAAATGTTGCCTGAATTTTACCAGAA
>JBAUJD010000361.1:0-3179 GCA_049683515.1 Thermosynechococcaceae cyanobacterium
ACTTTGGCTTACCCACACGACTCTTCAGTCTCAATCAATGGAGCTTCTCGTCTCCTACCGTCAGCAGCCTTCGGTTCATCTCAGAAACCGTCTTGTCCGCCTCAATATGGGCCTCGTCCGCAAAGTCGCCCATCGCCTCTCCCACCAGTGCGCTGAACCCTACGAAGATCTTGAGCCGTGTGGTTACATGGGTTTGATTACCGCCATTGAACGGTTTGACTCTACCCAAGGCTATGCCTTCAGCTCCTTCGCTGTCCCCTACATTCGCGGCGAAATCCTTCACTTCCTTCGAGATCGCGCCAGCACCGTACGCATTCCTCGGCGCTGGCAGCAGCTTAGCCGAGAGGAGGCTAAGGTTCATCAAGTCTTGGTCATGGAACTCGGTCGTCAGCCCAGTGATTTAGAAATTGCAGATACGCTAGACCTCTCTATCCAAGAGTGGCGATCTGTGAAATTAGCGGCATCTAACCGGATGCCTTTGAGCCTCAATGCTCGGGTAGCTTCAGGGCACCAGCAGTCTGATTCCACCATGACGTTGAGCGATACCTTACCCGATACACACTACGAAATGCTGCAGGTGAATGAAGAAGATCGCATTGAACTCCAGCATGCTCTCAATCAGCTTGAAGATAAGACTCGTGAAATGATTGAGGCCGTTTTTTTACAACGGTTGTCTCGTCAAGAAGTTGCAAAGCGCATCGGTGTTAGCCCGATCACGGTGACTCGTCGCATCAAAAAAGGGATTGACGAACTGGTTGTGTTACTGCAACATTCAGATCATGCTTTAAGCCTTATATCGATAAATTAAATTAAAAACCATAGTCATAAAGTTTAAGGTCATCATGAAATACATACTCTACAACCCTCTTTGAGGCTTCTGAGTAATATTCTTGATAGCTTTCCGTTTTTTCATCGGTTTGGTTAAAGTATAGAAGTGGCACTTCCTTTGTTATCCCAGCCTCTTTTAAGACATTCTTAAATTCATCTTGAATGTTTTCAAAGCGCATTATAATGTCTATCCCTTTTGTATATTTTCCAAAGAGTGATCTGCGTCCTCGGCCTAATGTCTTTTTAATAAGATTAGGCTTGTATTTTTTAAATATCCATTCATCGAAAGAATGTGTCGAGCAATACTCCATGTCTTTAGCATAACCAGATGAAACCTTGTAAACCCATGAGGTTGGATCGGACAGCAAAGGTTGGTATTTTGTTCGTTTTTTCTCATAAAGTGAAGCCAAGCTATCAAAAGGATTGCGAACACAGGTAAACTTAAGAAAGCTGTTAACCTCTTCTTCTGTAAGGAGTTTATTGTCTAAAATCTGCTGAAGCGTATTATGCTTTTTTTGAATCTGAATGTTGCCTTGGTCATTTAATATTTCACTTGAGGGCAAAAAGACGCCGTCAAGATTTTCACATAGGGACTTCCCAACTGCAGAACAGGCCGTCCTTGGGGTCATAATAAATAATATTTTATATGAGCGACAGATTATGGCCATACAACTCCTCCAGAGGTCTGCTTTTAGTAAAATGATGGGCACTGACAACTTAAAAATACCAAATCTGAAGTCTAGATATCATTGTTCGGCATTGAGAACTTAACCGTTATGGCAGCTCGCCTACCCCCTCCAATTTTTCGGCCATTGTAGAGCAGTCCCAGATTTTTAGGTTGGGAATGATTCGTAGCGTTGAGAAACAGAGGCTATCGAACACTGACAAATCTATCCTTTGCGATCGCCCTCAACTGATCTAAATGCTCTCGCCGCGACACTGACAGCGGAATTGTACTGTCAATCTCTTGAATCAGTAGCGCCGTATTCAATGGCTGTCTAAGGTACAGCGCTCGGTACAGCGCGGCAATTACCATCTGCTCAATCTCAGCGCCACTAAAGCCCTCCGTCGCTGAAAGCAAAGCGGTCATATCAAACCGTTCAGGCTCTTGCTTGCGCAGACGCAGGTGAATATTGATGATATTGGTGCGCTCTTCAACATCGGGCAGATCGACGTAGAAAATCTCATCAAAACGGCCCTTCCGCAGTAGTTCTGGCGGAATCTGGGAAATGTCATTGGCCGTCGCCACCACAAAAACCTGCTGAGACTTTTCCTGCATCCAGGTCAAAAAAGAACCAAACATGCGGCGGCTTAAGCCGCCATCTTGGTCGCCTCCGCTGGATCCTAGGCTCTTTTCAATTTCATCAATCCACAGCACCGCCGGAGCCATCGACTCGGCCAACGCAATCGCCTGCCGAAAGTTTTTCTCTGATTCGCCCACGTACTTGTCATACAGACGGCCTGCATCCAGCTTGAGGAGGGGCATTTTCCACTGCTGTGCGATTGCCTTTGCCGCCAAAGACTTCCCACACCCTTGAATGCCCACAATCAGGATCCCTTTAGGGGGCTGCAGGTTGAGCGCCTTTGCTTCGGCACTGAAACCGACTTCAGCTCTGGCAAGCCATTGCTTTAGGCCACCGAAACCGCCCAGGTCTGCGCGATTTTCTTGAAGCGGAAAGTATTCAAGCACCCCGCCTTCACGAATAATTTGAGCCTTACGATGCACAATCCGATCCACATCACCAGAGTCAAGTTTGCCATCTTCTAGGGCCGCATAGGCGAGTACCTGACGAGCTTGCTTAATGGTCATACCGCTGAGCGCCTGCACCAACCGTTCACCATCAGACTCCTGCAGTTCAACAATGGTGCGATGCTTTTGCCGCAATATTCGCACCATGTCTTTGACGGTTTGGGCCAATTCATCACGTCCCGGCAGCTTCAGGTCAAAATAGACCGCATCATGGGCCACCTCTTTGGGCAGGGCAATACTCTCGCCCGTAATAATCACCACCGAACGGCTCTGCGAGAACATCTGAGAAACCTCGCGCAAGTGGCGCACCACCACAGGGTCTTCGAGCTGCTTGCTAAAGTCTTTCAGCCAGAACAAGGCTTTAATGGTCATGTCCTGGAGGTGCTGCAGTACCGCCAGCGGTTCCGCCGTATTGCCAATGGTGGTGGGTTTGATGGTGCCGGGGGGAGCGTATTCGTTCACCCAGGGGGCATCCATAGAGCCGGGGGAGCGCACCAGCCCTTGGGCAGTGCTCCACTCGAACATGGGCATGGACATATCTTGGGTCGTTTTTTTCAATAACCCCTGCACCCGCTCTTCTTCGACGGTCTCAATCACAATG